>VAYF01000325.1 GCA_005883885.1 Actinomycetota bacterium
GGCTGTGCGACGACATGTTCGAGACGATGTACGCCGCCCCTGGGGTCGGGCTCGCGGGGCCTCAGGTCGGGATCACGCTCCGCCTGTTCGTGTTCGACGACGGGCAGACCGGTCCGACGTTCATCGCGAACCCCGTCCTGCTCGACCGGTCGGGAACGGTGGTGGAAGAGGAGGGGTGCTTGTCGATCCCCGGTCCTTACCATCCGACGCCCCGATCGGAGCGGATCCGATGTCGAGGGCAGGATGTGAAGGGCCAAGACCTCGAGCTGGACGGGGAAGGGTTGCTGGCGCGGATCTTCCAGCACGAGACCGATCACCTCGACGGCATGCTCTACATCGATCGCCTGGATGAGACGGGTCGTCGCGAGGTGTTGGCCGACCTCCGGCGGTTCGAGCTGGGTCTCCAGGAGCCGCGGGCACGAAGGCGTCCGGAGTGAATCGTCGCCTATCCTGCCCGGCGTGACCGTCCGCGTCGTGTTCCTTGGCAACGACTGGTGGTCCGTGCCCCCGCTCGAGGCGATCATCGGCGAACCTGATCTCGATCCGGTATTGATCGTCACGAACCCGGCCAAGCCGGCGGGCCGGGGTTCCCATCCGACCCGCACGCCGGTCGCCGAGGCCGCGGCGCGTGCGCAGCTGCCGTTGCTCGAGGCCGAGAGCCTCCGCGTGGGTTCGTCGCTCGAGGCCCTCCTGGCGGCCGCGCCCGATGTCGTGGTCGTCGTCGCCTACGGCGAGATCCTCCAGCGCGAGGTGCTCGAGGCGGGTGGGTTCGGCGCCCTCAACCTGCACTTCTCCTTGCTGCCGAGGTGGCGGGGCGCCGCTCCGGTCCAACACGCCTTGCTCGCGGGCGACGAGGTCACCGGCGTGACGGTGATGCGCATGGATGAAGGTCTCGACACCGGCCCCATCCTCAATCAGCTCGAGGAGCGGATCCGACCCGAGGACGACGCCGGGTCGTTGGGCGCGCGCCTCGCCCACAACGGCGGGATGTTGCTCGTCGGCGTGCTCCGCATGTTGCCGACGGGGGGGGTCCCCGCGAGACCGCAGGACGATCGTCTGGCTACGTGGGCGCCGCGGCTGCTCGCTGAGGACCGGGTCCTCGATTGGACGCTGCCGGCGGACGCCATCGTCCGCCGAGTTCGCGCGCTCGCGCCGGATCCGGGCGCGACCACCAGGTTCCGAGGCGAACCGCTCAAGGTGATCGCCGCGGGTGTGGATCACGACGCGTCGCGACGGGACGTTCCCGGGATGGTCGTCGGGACCGACCATCGGGGCGTCCTCGTCGCGAGCGGGCGGGGCGGCGTCCGGCTGGTCGAGGTCGCCCCGGCAGGCCGCAAACGGATGGCCGCGTCTGCATGGGCGCGCGGCGCGAGGTTCGACGGCGACGAGCGGCTGGGATGAACCCACGGCCGGGGCCAACGGCGCGCTCCGTTGCACTCGAGGCGATCCGGAGGGTGATCGAGGAGCGGGCGTACTCGAACCTGCTGGTGCCGGCGTTGCTCGGGCGCTCGGGGTTGGACGGGCGGGATCGGGCGTTCGCCGCGGAGCTCTCGTACGGGACGCTCCGGCGCCGCATCCCCCTCGATCACGCGATCGAAGCTCGCTCGAGCAGACCGATCGCCCGCATGACCCCGGGAGCGAGGAACGCGATGCGGTTGGGTGCGTACCAGATCGCGTACACCTCGGTACCGGCGCACGCGGCCGTCGGCGAAACCGTCGGGCTCGTCGGCCCCCGGGAGCGCGGCTTCGTGAACGCCGTCCTCCGCCGGCTGGCGGACGACCCGCCGCCGGCGGCGGAGGGGGGCGGCGAGGACGCCGTGAGCCTGCGAACCGGGCTCGCGACCTGGGCGGTGCGGGAGCTCAGGCATCTGGTCGGTGACGAGACCGAGGCTGCGGCCGCAGCGTTCGCGGAGCGGGGGCGACTCTGCATCCGTGCGAACAGCCCCAGGGTCGAGGTCGGCTCGCTGATCCAGGCGTTGCGCGACGATGGCCGCGAGCCGCGGCCATCGTCGCTCGATCCGGATTGCGTCCTGCTCGACGCTGGGGGTGAGCGCATCGCGGACGTCTGCGCCGCCCCGGGTGGGAAGACGCTGCACGCGGCGGGGCTCGTGAGCGTCTCGGGGGCGGTGGTCGCGGCCGATCGGAGCGAGCGGCGCGTCGGGCTGATCCGGCGGGAGGCGCGTCGTCTCGACCTGTCCCCGTTCCTCGTGGTGCACGACGCCACACAGCCGGCGCTCGTCGACGGCTTCGATCGCGTGCTCGTGGATGCCCCGTGCAGTGGGATCGGGTCGGCGCGTCGCCGGCCCGAACTCCTGTGGAGGGTCGAGGCGGAGCGGCTCACCACCTTCGCAGGCCGGCAGCTCCGTCTGGTGGAGGCGGCAGCCGACCTCGTTCGCCCCGGCGGTCGATTGGTCTACTCGGTCTGCACCTTCCCGAGGGCGGAGACCGAGGCGGTTTGCGACGCCCTGCTCCGCTTGCGCGGGGATCTCCGACCGCTCGCGACCGCGGGTCCAGACGGAACCTCGGAGCGGCATCGTCTGTGGCCGCACCGGCACGGGTCGGACGGCATGTTCGTCGCCGCGTTCTCCCGATCCGGCGCCATCGCGGCTGGTTGAGGGCCCGGATGCGACGGGTACGATACGCGCGTCATGGGCAAGCTCTCGGCATCGATCCTGGCTGCGGATCTCGCGCGCCTGGGCGAAGAAGTGAAGCTGGTCGAGCCGTATGCCGAGGTCATCCATGTGGACATCATGGATGGGCACTTCGTGCCTCCGATCGCGCTCGGAGCCGTCGTCGTGCGGAGCCTTCGCCCCGTGACGGAGCGTCTCCTCCACGGCCACCTCATGGTCGATGCGCCGGAGGCGTACTTCGACGAGCTTCGCGAGGCCGGCCTCGACCGGGTGAGCTTCCATCTGGAAGCGGTACCGGATCCCGGTCCGGCGATCCGCAAAGCGCGTGACGCCGGTCTGGGTGTCGGTCTGACGTTGAACCTCGAGACGCCGCTCGAGGCAGCCACACCCTACCTCGAAGAGATCGACGACCTGATGCTGATGAGCATCCGTCCCGGGTGGTCCTTCCAGCAGCTCAACCCCGAGGTGTACCCGCGTCTGGAAGCAGCGCGCGCGCAGATCGACGTGCGGAACCCCGCCGTCGATCTGGAGATCGACGGCGGGGTGAAGGTCGAGAACGCCGCCCGCGCCATCGACGCGGGCGCGAACGTCTTGGTCGCTGCATCGGGCGTTTTCGCACAGCCGGATCCGGCGGCGGCGGCACGCACCCTCGCCGAGATCGCGGCGGACGAACCGGCCCGACCGACCGGAAAGGTTCATTGAGGTGCCGGAGACGATCCTGGTGGTGGACGACGATCCGGACATCGCACGATTCGTCGAGGTGAACCTGCGCTCCGCCGGCTACGAGGTCGCGGTGGCCGGGGACGGCGAGGAGGCGCTGGACCGAGCGGCCGAGCTGCGGCCGGATCTCGTCCTCCTGGATGTGATGATGCCCAGGATCGATGGCTTCGAAGTCGCACAACGCCTTCGACGGAGCCCGCAGACCGCGAACACCAGCATCATCATGCTGACCGCCAAGGCCCTGTCGGCGGACAAGGTCACGGGTCTGCAATCCGGGGCGGACGACTACATCATCAAGCCCTTCGATCCGATCGAGCTCCTGGCCCGCGTGAAGGGGACGCTCCGTCGCGCGAAGGAGATGCGGAACCTGTCGCCCCTGACCGGTTTGCCGGGGAACATCCGGATCCAGGAAGAGATCGAGCGACAGGTTCGGGAGGCGCGCCCGTTCGCCGTGTTGTATTGCGATCTGGACAACTTCAAGGCGTACAACGACCAGAAAGGGTTCGTCCGTGGCGACCGGTTGATCCAGGCCGTCGCCAGGATCATCCAGGACGCCGTCGTCGAGCACGTCGGCACCGACGGGTTCGTCGGTCACGTCGGCGGCGACGACTTCGTGGCGGTCCTCGCTCCCGAGCCTTCGGAGGACGTCGCCAAACGCATCTGCGAGCGTTTCGACGAGGCGCGTTCCGAGTTCTACGAGCCGGAGGACCTCGAACGTGGATTCGTCCGGGTCGAGGACCGCAAGGGCGTCCTCCAAGACATCCCCCTGGTGGCGATCTCGGTCGGGATCGCGAGCACCGATCGGAGGCAGTTCGCTCATTATGGCGAGGCCGTGGCCGTCGCGACCGAGATGAAGTCGTTCGCCAAACGTCAGCCGGGCTCCAGCTACGCCGTCGATCGCCGCGCCGTGTAGCCCACGACGGCGCGTCTTGGCCTCCGTCGGGGGGACTCCTATACTCGGGGAAAGCCTGTTTCCGGGGCGGGGTGGAACTCCCCACCGGCGGTGACAGTCCGCGACCCCACGACCGCCAGCCGTGGGTGGACCCGGTGCGATACCGGGACCGACCGTGAGAGTCGGGATGGGAGGAACGGGCGCGATCGATGCGCTGCCCCATCCACGGCGGCGCCCGACGTGTCGTTCCCGCCCCGGTGAGGGGGACGGATGGAACGACACGAAGCGGATATGCGCCGAGCGCTCGAGCTCGCGGAGCGAGGGTGGGGCCGCGTCTCTCCGAACCATCACCACGCTCGAGCCATGCAACCGGTTCGGGCGCACGCCTCCCTGTACGAGGGCGCTGATCGAGGCGGGCGTCGCCCGCGTGATCGTCGGAGCGACCGATCCCGACCTCGGCGACGGGGCCCCGGGCATCGCGGAGCTCCGTGGCGCCGGCATCGAGGTCGTGGCCGGCGTGCTGGACGCGAAGTGCCGAGATCTCAATGAGGCGTTCGAGCGGCATGTGCTGACCGGGAGACCGTTCGTGATCCTCAAGTCGGCGTCGTCGCTGGATGGGAAGACCGCCGCGGCGGACGGAACGTCGCGATGGATCACCTCGGACGAAGCACGTGCCGACGTCCAGCGCCTCCGCGCCTGGTCGGATGCCGTGGTGGTGGGCTCCGGCACCGTGATCGCCGACGATCCCTCGCTCACCGTGCGGGAGGGGCGCTACGCGGACGCGCATCCGCCGCGACGGGTCGTCGTGGACTCCACCGGGAGGATCTCGGCGGGGGCACGGGTGTTCGACGGGGCCGCGACCACACTGGTCGCCACCACCGACCGGACCCCCCACGGTCGCGTGTCCGCATGGGAGGAGGCCGGCGCCGAGGTCGTGATCATCGATCGGGACGAGGCCGGACGGGTGTCGGTCCCGGGGCTGCTCGATGCGCTCGGGAAGCGCGACGTGCAGGGCATCCTGGTCGAGGGCGGCGCACGGCTGGCGTGGGCGTTCGTCGACGGTGGTCTCGTGGACCGGTTCGTGTTCTACCTGGCGCCGAAGGTGATCGGCGGCGAGCACGCGCCGGGGGTGATCGCCGGCGCGGGGTTCATGCCGGTGGATGCGGCGCTCGGGTTGGCGTTCGAACGGGTCGAGCGGGTCGGCCCCGATCTCAAGGTGGTGGCGCGTGTTCACGGGCATCGTTGAGGAGCGAGGCCGCGTCGCGGTTGCGGGGGACGGCCATCTCGTGGTCGAAGCCCGCACCGTCGTGCGCGACAGCGATGTCGGTGCGTCCGTGTCCGTCAACGGCGTGTGCCTCACGGTGGTGGAGCGCACGGACACGTCGCTCCGCTTCGATCTATCGGAACAGACGATCGAGCGGACGTGTCTCCGAGACCTCCGTCCCGGCGATCCGGTGAACCTGGAGCGCCCGGTCACGCTCGTGGCGCGGCTCGGAGGGCATCTGGTGCAAGGGCATGTGGATGGCGTGGGCGAGGTGACTCGCGTCGACGCCGATACCACCGGCGGTGCGCGCCTGTCGCTACGGGTGCCGGCGGAGCTGGCGCGGTACGTCGTCGAGCGGGGTTCGATCGCGATCGATGGAGTGAGCCTGACGATCGCGGCCGTGGATGGCGAGGAGATCACGGTCGCGCTGATCCCGCATACGCTGGCCGTGACGACGCTCGGGCTCGCGGCCCCCGGCCGTCAGGTGAACGTCGAGGCGGACGTGATCGCGCGATACGTGGAACGATCGATGGAAAGGTCCGGACGATGAGCGAACAGCTTGAGGAGACCGACGCGACGCCGGAGGTCTTCGACACCATCGAAGGGGCGATCGAGGATCTCCTCGAGGGCAAGATCGTCCTCGTGGTCGACGATGCCGACCGTGAGAACGAGGGCGACTTCATCATCGCGGCCGAACGATGCACGCCGGAAGCCGTGAACTTCATGGTGACCCACGGCCGTGGGATCGTGTGCCTTCCGGTCGCCGGGTGGCGCCTGGACGAGCTCCAGATCCCCCAGATGGTGAGCTCGAACGGCGGTGACGAGACCGCGTTCACGGTCTCGATCGACTATGCCCCTTCTACCACGACCGGGACCAGCGCCTCGGATCGGTCCGCCACCGCCCGCGCGATCGCCGATCTGGGGACGAAGCCCCAGGAGTTCCTGAAACCCGGCCACGTCTTCCCGCTCCGAGCGAAGGAGGGGGGCGTGCTGCGGCGCGCGGGACACACGGAGGCCGCCGTCGACCTGGCCACGCTGGCGGGCATGTTCCCGGCCGGCGTGATCTGCGAGGTGATGAACCCCGACGGCTCGATGGCGAGGCTGCCCGAGCTGATCCGGGTCGCGCGCGATCATGGGCTCAAGCTCATCTCCATCGCGGACCTGATCGAGTACCGACGCAAGCGCGAGGTGCTCGTGGAACGGGTCGCCGAGGCCACGATCCCCACCAGCTGGGGCGGATTCCGCGCCTACGCCTACGAGAGCCTGGTCGACGGGAGGACCCACGTCGCGCTGGTGCGCGGCGAGATCGGGGACGGCGCGGGCCTTCGAGCTGATCGGCGCAGAAGGGCGCGGCGTCGTCCTGTACATCCGCGGACACGAAGGCCGCGCGATCGGCCTGAGGCACAAGCTGCGCGCCTACGAACTGCAGGATCAGGGACGTGACACGGTCGAGGCGAACATCGAGCTCGGGTTCGCGGCGGATCAGCGAGAGTACGGGATCGGGGCGCAGATCCTCGTCGATCTCGGAGTACGGACGATGCGCTTACTGACGAACAACCCGGACAAGCGAGCGGGGCTCGAGGGCTACGGCCTGTCCATCGCCGAACGGATCCCGCTCGAGATCGAGCCGACCTCCCACAACATCGGGTACCTGCGGACGAAGGCCCAGAAGCTCGGCCACCTGCTGGACGTGCCCGGAGACCTTGGATGAAGGTCCTCCGCGGGGAGACGGTCGGGGCGGGGCGACGGGTCGCGATCGTGGCCTCGCGGTTCAACGAGCTCGTGACCTCGAAACTCGTGGAGGGGGCGTGCGGCGGCCTTTCGCATCACGGCGTGGTCCCCGAGGACGTGACGGTCGTGTGGGTGCCCGGCGCCTTCGAGATCCCGCTCGTCGCGCGCCGCTTGGCCGCGTCGGGCCGCTTCGATGCCGTGATCTGCCTCGGAGCGGTGATCCGCGGAGAAACCTCACACTTCGAACTGATCGCGGCCGAGGCGGCTCGCGGCATATCGGAGGTCGGGCGAACGACCGGGGTTCCTTGCATCTTCGAGGTCCTCGCGACGGACGACCTCGCCCAGGCACTGGCTCGCGCCGGGGGGGAGCACGGGAACAAGGGATGGGAGGCCGCCGGGTCGGCGCTCGAGATGGCCTCCTTGATGCGATCGCTCCCGGCGGGCAAGGCTGCCGGATGATCGTCGACCGGCCGTGGGGTCGCCTGGCCACGTACGCGCTGAATCAGCCAGCGACGGTCCGGATCGTGACCGTCAATC
>VAYF01000326.1 GCA_005883885.1 Actinomycetota bacterium
GGCGTGGTGGACACGCGCGAAGCGCTCCGCCAGGCTCATGAGCTGGATCTGGACCTCGTTGAGGTAGCGCCGCAGGCCGATCCACCCGTGTGTCGGATCATGGACTACGGCAAGTTCAAGTACGAGCGAGATGTCCGCCAGAAGGAAGCGCGCAAGAAGCAATCGCGCACCGGGTTGAAAGAGATCAAGTTCCGTCCGAAGATCGACCCGCA
>VAYF01000110.1 GCA_005883885.1 Actinomycetota bacterium
GGGGCCGGACCGGTCACGATCCCGGGCGACACGTCGAACCCCGAGTTCGCGAGGAGAGTCTCCACGTCGTCCGCCGCGCCACCGGCGCCCCGGTCGATGACCTCCACGGTCGTGTTGGCCTCGGAGGGCGGCGTGTTGACGAGTTCGGTCCCCAGCGACCCGATTTGCTTGCCGTCGCGGATCGCGGCGAAGATCTGCCGCGCGGCGGGGTCCATGAGGACGACCGACTGCGTCCCCTCCATCCCGGCGCCACCGGGGACCGTGCGGAACTCGACGTTGCCGGTCGTCAGACCGCGGAGCTGTCCGACGAGGTATACGAGATCGCCGGGCAGGAACCCCCGATCGCGGTGGAGGTTCGCGAGCACCGGTTGGACGAGGGCGGGCGCCTTCGCGAGCTCGGCAGGCCGGAGCATCTGGTTGATCACGGCCCGGAGGAACTGCTGCTGCCGTCCGATCCGCGAGAAGTCGGGGATCGCGTCGCACGGGAGGCTCCGCGTCCGGACGTAGGCCAGCGCCTGGTAGCCGTCGAGATGGTGGCATCCCGGGACGACGTCCAACCCGGTGTTCGGGTCGGCGACGTGGCCGACCTCGCCGTAATAGATCTTCGTCTCGCCGCCTCCACCCGTGTGCTGCATCAACCAGCCGGGTGTGTTCACCTCGTACTGCGGGATACAGAGCTCGACGCCACCGAGCGTGTCAACCACGTGCTGGAAACCGGCCAGGTCCACATACAGGTAGTGGTCGACCGGCAAGCCGGTCAGGTTCGCGATCGTGTTCGCCATGAGCTGCGGACCGCCGCCCTGCAGGCCCCCCTCGAACGCGGCGTTGATCTTGTTCCAGCCGTGCCCGGGGATGTCGACCCAAAGGTCGCGAGGGAACGAGAGGACGATCGCCTTGTCGAGCGCCGGATCGGTGTGCACGAGCATGATCGTGTCGGTCCTGATCGTGCCGCCGATGTCCTGGTTGGTGCCGAACTGGTGCTGCTCGTCGATCGGCAGCCCGGCTCGCGAGTCCGAGCCCAGGAGGAGGTAGTTGCACGCGTGTTCCGAGCATCTGCTGGTGGGCGGGGCCGGCGAGCCGGTCGGGACCGCCCGGCGGAACGAGGTCGGGTCGACGCCGACATCCCGCAGCTGGACCCACCGGACCGCGCTCGCGGCCCCGACGACGCCGACGACCAGGGAGAGCGACGCGGAAACGGCGATCACGACACGGATCAGCCGCCTGGAGGCGGGAGCGGGATCCACCATGTGCCTTCTAGCGTATCGGTGGCCGAAGGCGCGGCGACCGCCGACCTGTGTCGTTCCGATGGCGAGCTTGTGTCGGTCGCCGCGCCCTGGACCGGTGTCTCGGCCGGTGCCCGGCCGTGCCGATGTGCGATGATGCGCGGCGCCTTGCGCAACGGCCACCGGAGAGAGGCGGGGACATGCTGACGGGACCGGTGAGCGTGCTCGTCGTCGGACTCGACGACGCCGAGGTCGCAGCGCTCGCCCGCGAGGATGGGTTCGCCGTTCGCGGCGTTCCGGTCATCGAAGCCCCGAGCGGCGTCGATGCCGTCGTGATCGCGCTCGACAGCGATGCCCCCTTGGAGGCGGTCCGTCGCGTCCGCACGCTGGAGCCCGACGCTGCGGTGGTCGTGGTCACCGAGGCCGACCACCGGGCCGACGGGGCCGTCGCGATGCATGCCGGTGTGGAAGATCACCTCGTGCGGGATGAGCTGCTGGGACCGCTCCTGCCGCGCTCGATCCGGTACGCGGTCGCCACCCGGCGCATGCGACGAGAGCTGGCAGCGAGCGACGAGGTGACGGCGCTGCCCACCCTCCGTGGGTTCGCACCGATCGCGGAGCACCATCTGCGGATGGCCGACCGCGCGGGCCAGCCGGTCGTCTTCGTCTTCGTTCGGATCGAGGAGCATGATTCGCTCCAGGCCGCGCTCGGCAGGGAGGCGGCCGACGAGCTCGCCCGGGACGCCGCCGGGGTGGTGCTGAACTCCGTCCGCGATTCCGACGTGCCTGGAAGGATCGCACCCGACACGTTCTGCATCCTGTTGACCGGTGAGGCGGAGGGCGCCGAGACCACCGTCCTCTCACGGCTGGTGGAGGCGATGGCCGTGCACGATGCCCGGCGCGACCGACCGCGAGCCCTCAAGCTGTCGGTCGGCACCGCTCGGTACGAGCCCGGCACCGGCCTCCACCTGGCCGAGCTGCTCGAGGGAGCGATCCGCCGGCTGGGTCGTGGCGGAGGAGCTTGACGGCGAGGTGAGCGGATCGGTCATCCGGTCGGCCGTCCGCGGCGGATACCGTGCGGAGCTCCCGTGGAGGATCGACGCGCGCGCAGGTGACCGCCGCGATGCAGAGCAGGAGCGTCGCGTCGGGGATGGTTGAGGACCTCTCCGCCGCGCGCGACCGCCAGCTCGTCCGGCGCATCGAAGGAGGAGACGAAGAGGCGTTCCGCAGCCTGTTCGCCAGCTATGCGCCCTCCGCGATGGCACTCGCCGTTCGTGTGGTTCGACAGACCCAGCTGGCGGAGGAGATCGTGCAGGAAGCGTTCCTGACCCTCTGGCGGAGCCCGGGCGTCTTCGACGAGCGACGCGGCTCGGTGAAGGCCTGGCTGATGACCATGGTCCACCACCGCGCCGTCGACGTGGTCCGTCGCGAGGCATCACTTCGACGGCGCTCCGACGAGATGGTGGTGAGGATCCGGGAGGAGACCGAGGATCCGACCGAGGCCGTGGTGGAGGCGGTCGCCGCGCCGGGGGAGCGCGATGCTGTCCGGAAGGCACTCCGCTCCCTCCCGGACGACCAGCGCGAGGTGTTGGAGCTGATGTACTTCGGCGGCCTGTCGCAATCGCAGGTCGCCGAGAAGACCGGCGCTCCGCTCGGCACGGTGAAGTCGCGCGCCCTGCTCGGCATGCGAAGGATGCGCTCGATGGTTGCGGAGATGGAGCGATGAGCACGCGCGACCACGGGCTGATCGAAGAGCTGCTCGCCGGGCGCGTGCTCGGCGGGCTGGAACCCGAGGACGATGCCGCTCTCCTCGCCGCGATGGCCGCGCACGGCGACTGCGAGGAGTGCCGCCGGCTCGAGGCCGGGTTCGAGGAGACGGCGGGTCTCCTGGGGTTCGCGCTCGATGCCGTCCCGGTCCGCGAGGAGCTCGCGGACCGGGTGCTCGAAGGAGCGCGAGTGGCGGGTTGGGCGGGGAGGCGGCGACCGCAACGGCGCGCAGCGCTCGTCGCGATCGCCGCCGCGCTCGTCGTCGTCATCGCGGGCGTCGCGACGCTCCGCCCGCGCACGCAACCGATCGTCGGCGCGACCTCCGCGCAGCAGGTCCGCCGGTTCCAGGGCGGCGCCGGCGCGCTCACGTTGCTGTACGCGCCGGGTCAGCCGGGGGCGCTCGTCTGGGGGGAGGATCTGCCGGCGCCCGGCGCGGGCAAGACCTACGAGATCTGGATGATCACCGGCAGCACGCCGGTCTCGGCCGGATGCGCCTCGCCCACGAACGGAGAGCTCTCCGCGTTCACCGACGCCGACGTCAGCAGGAGCGACCTGATGGCGGTCACGCTCGAGCCCAGATCGTGCCCGCCAGCCCCGACGACCCAACCCGTGTACACCGCGACCCTCGCGTGAGCCCTCACCGGATCCCCCGCTTCAGGGTCGAAGCATGTCCGCGAGGACCAGGTTGAGGACCCCGCCGGCGCGGAGGTAGTCGAGCTCGGCGGCCCCGTCAACACGGAGCGTCGCGGGGAACGAGATGACTCGTCCATCCTCCGCCAGCGCTTCGACCGCCACCTCCTGCCCGGGCACGACCTCGCCGGTCAGCCCGCGAACGGCGTACGTCTCGCGTCCGCTCAGGCCGAGCGACGCCGCGGTCGTGCCCGCGACGTACTGCAGCGGCAGCACGCCCATCCCGACCAGGTTCGAGCGATGGATCCGCTCGTAGCTCTCCGCGATCACGAACCGGACGCCGAGGAGCGCGGGCCCCTTGGCCGCCCAGTCGCGGCTCGACCCGCTGCCGTACTCCTTCCCCGCGAGCACCGCCAGGGGGACGCCCTCGTCCCGGTACCGCTCGGCGGCGTCGAAGATCGAGAGCACCTCTCCGCTCGGGAGATGGGCCGTCCACGAGCCCTCGGTCCCGGGCGCGAGCTCGTTACGGAGCCGGATGTTGGCGAACGTGCCGCGCATCATCACTTCGTGGTTCCCGCGACGGGCACCGTAGGAATTGAACTCGCCGGGAGGGACGCCGCGTTCCTGCAGGTAGCGCCCCGCGGGCGAATCCGCCTTGATCGAGCCCGCCGGGGAGATGTGATCGGTCGTGATCGAATCGCCGACGCGCACGAGGACCCTCGCTCCCTCGATATCCTCGATCGGTCGCGCCTCCTCCTGGAAGAACGGCGGTTCCTGCACGTAGGTCGACGCGGGGTCCCAGGCGTACACCGGTCCGCTCGGGGTCGGCAACGCCATCCACCGTTCGTCGCCGTCCCAGATGTGGGCGTACTCACGCTCGAACTGGTCCTGCGTGATCGCCGCAGCCATCGAGGAGGCGATCTCGTCCGGTGCCGGCCAGATGTCTCGGAGGAAGACGGGTCCGTCGGTGCCCACGCCGAGCGGTTCGCTCGTCATATCCACCTCGACCGAACCGGCCAGGGCGTACGCCACGCAGAGCGGCGGCGAGGCCAGGTAGCTCGCCCGCACCTGCGGGTGGATCCGGCCCTCGAAGTTCCGGTTGCCGGAGAGCACCGCCACGACGTTGAGATCGCCCTCGTCCACCGCCGCGGCGACGCGCTCGGGCAGCGGCCCGGAGTTCCCGATACACGTCGTGCAGCCGTACCCGACGAGCGCGAACCCGAGCTTCTCGAGATAGGAAGTCAGACCCGCGCTGTCGAGGTAGTCGGTGACGACGCGCGAGCCCGGTGCCAGTGACGTCTTGACCCACGAGCGCGTCTCGAGTCCCGCCTCCACCGCCTTCTTCGCGAGCAGGCCGGCGGCGAGCATCACCGACGGGTTGGACGTGTTCGTACAGGAGGTGATCGCGGCGATCACGACCGAGCCGTGCTTCACGATGTCGCCGTCGACCGACATCGGAGTCTCCGCGCCCGGCTCGGTCGTCGCGTCGGTGTCCACCTCGACGTCGACGTTCCCGCCCTCCTCCTCGAACCTGCCGACGTCGCTCGGGCGGGGATCGGGCTCCACGTGGTCACGGAAGGCCGCCAGGAACGATCCCCAGACCTCGGCGAGGGGCACGCGGTCCTGCGGACGCTTCGGGCCGGCGACCGAGGGCTCCATCGCCGCAAGATCCAGCTCCACGACCTCCGAGAAGCGGGGCTCGGGGTCCCCGTCGGCGCGGAACAACCCTTGTTCCTTCGTGTATCGCTCGACCAGATCGACCAGGTCACCGCGACCCGTGAAGGTCAGGTAGCGAAGGGTCTCGTGGTCGACCGGGAAGTATGCGGAGGTGGCCCCGTATTCAGGACACATGTTCGATAACGTCGCCCGGTCGGCCACCGACAATGAGGACAATCCGTCGCCGAAGAACTCGACGAACGTCCCGACCACGCCGTGTGCTCGAAGCATCTGCGTCAGCCTCAGGACCAGGTCGGTGGCCGTGGTCCCGGCAGGAAGAGAGCCCACGACGCGGACCCCGAGCACGAGCGGTTGCGGAAGGAAGATCGGCTGGCCGAGCATCGCCGCCTCGGCCTCGATGCCACCCACCCCCCAGCCGAGCACGCCGAGCCCGTTGACCATCGTCGTGTGGGAATCCGTGCCCACGAGGGTGTCGGGGAACGCGAGCCCGTCCCTGATGGCGACCACATGCCCGAGATGCTCCAGGTTCACCTGGTGGCAGATCCCGGCGCCCGGCGGGACCACCCGGACGTTGGCGAAGGCCTGTTGGGCCCACCGGAGCAGGGCGTAGCGCTCCGCGTTCCGGCGGTACTCCCAGTCGATGTTGGCCTCGTACGCATCGCGCGACCGGAACAGATCGACCTGGACGGAATGGTCGATGATGAGGTCGACCGGAACATGAGGGTTCACGCGCGCCGGATCGGCGCCCGCGCGCCCCACCGCGCTCCGCATCGCCGCCAGGTCGACGACCGCGGGCACACCGGTGAAGTCCTGCATGAGGACGCGTCCGGGCATGAACGCGATCGCGAGCGCCGGCGCCGGCCACGCGGCCAGCGCCTCGACGTCGGCGTCGGCGACATCGCGGCTCCCCGTCCGCCGAAGCAGGTCCTCGAGGAGGATCTTGAGGGTATGTGGCAGGCTCTGCACCGCGCCGATCGCCTGCTCGGACAACCAGGCCAGCCGGTAGATGTCCACGTTGCCCGCGGCGAGCGAGAGGGTCGAGCGGGCCCCTTCGAGCTCTGAGGTCGATCGCGTCGTCGGGCTCCTTCCGCGGGCCGCCAGGGCCTCCCGTCGGCCGGCCGCCGTCGATCGTCGGCGGAGGTAACCTCCATCCTCCCAAAACGGGGCGCGCTGGTCGCGGGACCGGCGACGTCCCACAGGCTCGCCGGAACGTCTGCGACGATCGGCGAGTGATCGATCGTCGCCGGCTCATGCCCGCCGCGGCCCTGATGTTCCTGGTGCCGGTGGGCCTCGTCGCGTGTCAGGGTGGGGCACCGGCAGCGCTCCCGACCACGGGCACCCCCTCCGCGCTTCCGACGCTCCCCCGCGGGCTCCCCACCTCCTACCCCTCGGATCTGCCCGCCGGGGATGTGCCGGTCGGCGACCTCGTTCCGAAGGGGAACGTGGTCACGGGGACGTGGTACGCCCGCACGTCTGCTGGAGACGCGATCGTCGTCGCCTGGCAACGTCGCGGGGCCGATCCGTTCCGGACCGAGCGAGGCATGGCGGTATGGCTGCACGGAGCCGATCCGGGCTCGCCGTGGCGACCGATCGACGCGGTCGGGTTCCGTGCGAACCGGGACCCGGTGTTGGGCCTCACGGCGGTGATCGGCGACGTCACCGGTGACGCGTCCGACGACGCGCTGGTGTTCGCCGAGACGGGGGGTTCGGGAGGGTGTGGGATCTACTTCGCGATCGATCTCGCGGAGGGTGCTCGGGTGTTCGATCGCAGCGTCTGCGACACCAGCATCGTCCCGTCCACGGATCCGGTCGGTCTGGTCGTGACGGAGGCCGTCTACGCGCACGGCGACCCGCACTGCTGCCCGAGCGCCACGAGGAGGAGCGTCCTCACGTACGCCGGTGGCGAACGGTGGACGACCTCGTCGCGAACGACGACTCCCGCTTGAGCGGAAGCGTCGGTGGCCGTGGGTAGTATCCGGCGCATGGCACGGATCTTCGTCGAGGGTTGGTCACCCGAGTACGGCGCTCCGTTGGATCCGGACGAGGCGCTGGCGCCGGCCGAGGGATCGGTCGATACCTCGATCGAGACCGACGACTGGATCCCGCGCGACGGCGTCGACGATGCCGTCCCCCGGATCGCTTTCGTCGACGGCGTTCGGCGTGTCGACGCGCGGCTCACGCTCGACGATCCGTCCGGTCCCGTCGCCGGGATCTGCGGCACGTTCGCGGTCGGTGCGGCGGTTTGGGACCGGGAGGGGTGCCGGTCGTGGATCGCGCACGAGCGGATCGGGCGATGGGCGGTGCTCGCGGGCGGGCGTTCTGAGACCTTCCCCGTCGTGGGGCTCGAGCCGCCGTACGACACGACGACGACAGCGGACACGGATCCCGCGGGTCTGATCAGGACGTTGCATACCAAGATGCGGACGGCCGAGGGCCATGTCGCGACCGCCGTCGCCGCGGACAGCTTCGTGGTGGCCGACGGACCCCTGAACGAGTTGGCCCGCGTGCCCGCGGTGGGGTCGATCAAGAGCCATCGCGTGACGTATCTCCCGCCCGAGCGCAACGCCGTGGTCGCCGCGCTCGGACCGCGGCAACGCACCCCGTTATTCACCATCTCGGAGTACCGCCGGTACTCCTGGTACGTGCGGCTGGCACACGTGCAGGGCGGCCATGCATGGTCCGGGATCGTCCGGTGCGAAGCCAGCGGGCAGCTCCCCGCCGCCGAGGTGATCCGTCTCGCCGACCGGACGGCCGCGGTGCTGCCACTCGTCGCGTCCGAGCCCCATCTGGATCCCCGCGCGCCGCAGAACCTCGTTCCGATCGCAGCGCTCGAGCGACAGCTCCGCCATCGCATGGGGGAGCCGGGGCTCGTGTACCGCGCGCGCCGCGAAGCCGTGCATGAACGGATGGCCTCGTGAGCGACGATCGCGTCGGTCGTGTGCTCGGATCCGAGCACACGACGACGGCGGAGTTCCGCGTCGTCCTGGAAGAAGAGGAGTACCTCCAACTCGACGACCTGATCGTCGTCCGCACCGAGGTACCGAAGGTCGGGGAGGTCCGGACCTACGGGGTCATCACCGAGGCCGAGGCGGTGTACGAGGGAGCGCAGTACGAATCGGACACGCATCGGATCGCGGAGCTCGGGATCATGCCTGCGGCCAAGGTCCGAACGGCTCGCGTCGCCGTCACGCGCGTCGATCCCGAGGTGTGGGTATCGGCGGACCCCGGCGAGGAGGTCGCGCGCGCGACCGGCGAGGAACGCCGAAAGGCCTTGTACGCCGATGAGATGGAGCGGCCGTTACCCATCGGACTCGGCCGCGACGGCGCCCCCGTCCACGTCGACCTGGACTTCTTCGATGGTCGCAAGGGCGGCCACATGTCCATCAGCGGGATCTCCGGGGTGGCCACCAAGACCTCGTTCGCCCTGTTCTTCCTGCGCATGCTGACCTCGGCTCCCGAGGTCGTCGGCT
>VAYF01000111.1 GCA_005883885.1 Actinomycetota bacterium
CTGGCCTTCGACGACGCCGACCTGACGAAGGCGTATCGCCACGCCCAGGACCTCGACGGGCTCGACGAGGTGGTGATCCTGTCGACGTGCAACCGCGTCGAGGCCTACGGCAACGCCCCGAGCTACCACTCGGGGTTCATCGCGCTCAAGCGCGTGCTCGTCGAGACGCGGGGCATCGGATACGAGGAGCTGACCGATCCTCTCTACGCGCACTGGGAGCGCGACGCCACCGATCACCTGTTCTCGGTCGCCGCGGGTCTGGATTCGATGGTCCTCGGCGAGACGCAGATCCAGCGTCAGGTGCGTGAGGCGCTCCGCCGGGCCGAAACCGAGGGTACGGCCGGTCCGACGCTCGACGCCGCGTTCCATGCGGCCGTGCGCGCGGGCCGACGGGTACGGCAGGAGACGGGCCTCGGCGCTGCGCCGGATGCGTACGTCGCGATCGGAACGGACCTGGCGGACGAGGCGCTGGGCGGGATCGCCGGAAGGCGGACGGTCGTGATCGGCGCCGGAGGGATGGCCGAGCTCGCCGTCCACCACCTCCGGGGTCGCGGGGTCGGCCCGGTCCGGGTCCTCAACCGCTCGCTCGAGCATGCGCGCGCCCTCGCGGCGCGCACGGACGCCGACCACGGCGGGCTCGACGCGCTGCCCGAAGCGTTGGAGGAGGCCGACCTCATCGTCTCGGCGACCGGCGCGGCCGGCCACGTGATCGCTCGCGACGACCTGGTGCGGGCGGCGGCCGGCCGCGCCGGTCGCCCCCTCGTGGTGCTCGATCTTGCGGTGCCCCGCGACGTCGAGCCTTCGGCTGCGGAACTCGACGGGGTTCGGGTGATCGACATCCTCACGCTCCGCGAGCGCCTCGGCGATGACTCGCCGCAGACGGTCGCGGACATCGCGCGGGCCCACGCGATCGTCGACGATGAGGTTCGTCGATGGGTGATCCGTCGACGTGGCGACGAGCTCGCGCCCGTGATCAGGGCGCTCCGCAGCCGCGGCGATCGAGTGGTTCGCGCGGAGCTCGACCGGTGGGCGTCGCGCCTCGCCGAGCTCACGGAGGAGGAGCGCGACGCGGTCGAGGCGATCGCGCGCGGGGTTGCGGCCAAGCTCCTGCACGATCCGATCGTCGCGATGAAGGAGCGGAACGAACCCGGCACCGACCGAGCGCACGCGAAGCTGCTGGCCGAGCTCTTCGGGCTCGATCCCGACGACCAGCGGTGAGCGCGCTCCGGATCGGGACCCGTCGGTCGGATCTGGCGCTCGCCCAGGCCGGGCAGGTCCGTCTCCTGCTCCAGGCGAAGGGCATCGACGCCCAGATCGTGGCGATGACGACGGCCGGCGACGAGGGCCAGCCGGTCGATGTGACGACGTCCCCCGCCGGGCTCAAGGGGCTCTTCATCGACACGATCGTCTCCGCGCTCCGTGACGGGGAGATCGACCTGGCGGTGCATTCGGCCAAGGACCTCTCCGCCGAGGAGGAGGACGACCTCGTGATCGGAGCGGTCCCCGAACGCGCCGATCCACGCGACGTGCTGATCCTGCGCGGGGACCGTGCGCTGGCGGCCGGCATGTGGGTGGGGACGTCATCGGTCCGCCGGCGGGCGCAGCTCCTGGCGGCGTATCCCGGGGTCGAGGTGGCCCACCTCCGCGGCAACGTACCCACTCGGCTGCGGAAGCTCGACGCCGGCGACGTCGACGCCGTGGTTCTGGCGGCCGCGGGGCTCGACCGGCTCGGGATCCGTCGTGAGCACACGCACCGTCTGGGGGTCGGCGAGATGCTGCCGGCTCCCGGGCAGGGGTGCCTCGCTGTGCAATGCAGGGCGGCCAACCGGAAGCTCCGGGCAGCGCTCACCTTGCTCGAGCACCACGCATCCGGTGTCGCGCTCGAGACCGAGCGGGCGCTCGTGCGCCGGCTCGGGGGCAACTGCGATCTGCCCCTTGGCGCGATCGCCGCTGTACGGGGCGACACGGTCCGTCTTGCGGCGATCGTCGCCTCGCCCGATGGGTCCAAGCTCCTGCGCGCCGCCGCCGACGCGTCGCTCCCCGAACGGGCGGCGGGGCTGGTCGCGGATGCCCTCGTGGAGCAGGGCGCCGACGCGATCCTCGCGTCGGTGCAGGGCACGTGACCCGCTCACCGCTGGCGGGTAAGACGATCCTCGTCACGCGACCGGTCGAGCGGAGCGTCCGATTGGTCAAGCTCCTTGACCAACGGGGCGCGCGAGCGATCGTCGCGCCGACGATCACGTTGCGCCCGGTGCGCAGCGCGGCCCTGTCGGCCGCGCTGCGCGACCTGGCCGGCGGCGGCTACGACTGGGTCGTGCTGACCTCGCCCGCGACGATCGCGACGCTCGCCGACCGCCTCACCGGACCGCGCGAGGTGCGGGCCGCGGTCGCGGCCGTCGGCGACGGAACGGCCGAGGCGTTCCGTCGCTGGGCTCGTCGTGACCCCGACCTGCGGCCACGGACGTTCACGGTCGCGGCCCTGGGCCGCGCGTTCCCGCGCGGCGAGGGCCGCGTCCTGTGCCCGCGCGCCGACATCGCACCCGATGGCTTGGAGGCGGCCCTCGCGAAGAAGGGGTGGAGCGCCGAGCGCGTCGACGCGTATCGCACGGTCTTCGCACGGAGGCTGCCGGCCGAGGCGACACACGCGCTGGCAGAGGGCGCGGTCGACGCCGTCGCCTTCACGAGCGCCTCGACCGTCCGTGGATTCGTCGGCGCCCTCGGGGGGGTCCGCGGGCTGCCGAAGGTGGTCTGCATCGGACCGGTGACCGCTGCCGAGGCCCGGACCCACGGGCTCACGGTGCACGCCGTCGCCGACCCGCACACGACCGACGGGCTCGTGAGCGCCTTGGAGCGCGTCTTCACGTGATGCGGATCTTCGCCGCGACGACGTCCTGCTTCGTGAAGTCGACCTCCGACGTGCCACCCACCGGGAGCCTGAACACCTTGCCCACCTTCGCGGACGTGCTGACGTGCACGATCAGCTTGATCGTCGCGGACGCGCCGGGGGCGAGCACCACGTGGAACCCGCCGAACAGGACCCTGCGGGTGACCGGCGCGCCGTTCGCGAAGTACTGCACGCCCACCCCGGGTGCTCCTCCCGATCCCTGGATCATGATCGTGTCCACGGTGTTGCCGTCGTTCTGGATCTTGATCGAGAAGCTCGCGGAATGGCCGCGAGCGACCTTCTTGGCGATCGTCTGCCCGAGTCCGGTGACGTTGTAGCGGCCGTCGCCGACGAACGACCCACCGGAGCGGATCAGCAGGTCGGGTCTCGGCAGGACCGCGGTCGCCTTCGTGCCGAAACGCGCGGCCGCGACGTCACTTCCGCCGCCGGCGCCCGGCGCGGTTCCGACGGCCACGATCTTCCCGTCGCCCTGGACCGCGACGTCGTTGCCGGCAACCGGTGCCCCGTTCCCGGAGCCGGTGCCGAACGGCGCGAACGCCTTCCCATCCCGGCTGAACGTGGTGTCGAGGACGCCCGTCGTCGTGTATCGAGCGACCACGATCGTATCCGTGTAGGAGAACTGCGTCTGCTCCACCGCCTCACCGACAGCCACGATCGCGTCGTCCGGTTGCAGGACCAGTCCCCCGTACGCCTGTCCGAACTGGCCGAGCTTGGTCAGGACCTTCCCGTCGCCGCTGAACGTGGGGTCGAGCGTCCCGTCCGTGTCGTACCGAAGGACGGCGCCCTTCCGGAAGTTCGAGTTCGCCGCGACGACGATCTTCCCGTCGGTCTGGATCGCCACGTCGGTCCCCTCGTCCGGACCGGCACCGACGTCGGTCGTCACCTTCCCCGAGGCCGCGGCGCCGAAGGTCGTATCCAGGGAACCGCTCGAGTCGTACCGGACCAGCTCCACGTTCTCGTTCGAGCTGCTGACCTGTGTTCCGGCGAGAACGATCGATCCGTCGCCCTGGAGCGCGATCCCCTCGGCGAACCCCCCTCCGGTTCCGACGATCGTCGTCTGGATCCCGTCCCCACCGCCGAAGGTTGCGTCGGGCACACCGCTCGAGTCGTAGCGCACGACGAGGTATTCGCCCTTGACGCCGTCGGGCGTCATCGTCCCGCCGGCGAGGATCGCGTCGTCGGGTTGAACGACGAGGTCCGTGAACAGCGCGCCCTGCCCCACGGTCGTCAGCGCGATGCCGTCGCCGCCGCCGAACGTCGGATCGAGCGTACCGGTCGTGTCGTAACGCAGCAGCGCGGCCTCGAGCGTGCCGTCGGCGAACCCGCCGACGAGGATCTTCTGATCGGTCAGGATCGCGACGGCGAACGCGGCATCATCGCCCGAGACATCCGTGATGACCTTGCCGTCGCCCCCACCGAACGTGCTGTCCAGCGAGCCATCGGTGTTGTAGCGAACGAGGGCGATATCCGTGCCGCCGTGCGCGGTGCCCGCGACGACGATCTTGCCGTCGGCCTGGACGGCGACCGCTTCGCCGGTGTCGTCGCCGCCGACGTTCGTGAGGACCTTGCCGTCGCCGCCGAACGTCCGGTCCAGCCAGCCGGTGGAGACGGCGGCTGCGGCGGGCGGTACGAGGGTCGAAAGCATCGCGAGCGCGAGCGCGCCGACGGTGGCGGTCCGGAACGAGATCCTCATCAGGAGCAACCCCCTCGAACAGGCCGGCGGCCATACGGCAGCGGAAACGATCGGCCCGAGCGTAGCCCGGAGGGTGTTGCTTGTCGATGCGACGACACCGGAGACCGGCCGCTCGCTGCAGGTACGCTTGCCGAGATGAGCTTCCCCGAGCATCGAGCGCGCCGCCTCCGAAGGACCCCGGCCCTGCGCGAGCTCGTCCGGGAGACCGAGGTTCGTCCCTCCGACCTCATCGCACCGCTGTTCGTGAAGGAAGGGCTCGAGGAGCCGGCGCCGATCTCCTCGATGCCCGGACACGCCCAGCACACGATCGAATCGCTGCGCAAGGAGGCGGCCGAGATCCGTCAACATGGGGTCCTCGCGTTCGTCCTGTTCGGGGTCCCGGCGCGCAAGGACGCGGAGGGATCGGAGGCGTGGAACCCCGACGGCATCGGCCAGCGCGCGGTCGCGGCCCTCCGCGCGGACTTCGGCGACGACGCCGTCGTGATCGCGGATCTCTGCCTGGACGAGTACACCGACCACGGACACTGCGGCGTCCTGAACGAACGCAACGAGGTCGACAACGATCGAACGCTCGAGCGGTACCGGTGGATCGCGAGGGCGCAGGCCGACGCCGGGGCGCATGTGGTCGCGCCGAGCGGGATGATGGACGGTCAGGTCGCGGCGATCCGTGGCGCCCTGGATCCAGCCGGCCATACCGACGTCGCGATCCTGGCGTACGCCGCGAAGTTCGCGTCGGCGTTCTACGGGCCGTTCCGGGAGGCGGCCGAGGGCGCGCCGCGCTTCGGCGACAGGACCGCCTACCAGGAGGACCCCGCGAACGCCGACGAGGCGCTCCGCGAGATCCGTGCCGACATCGACGAGGGGGCGGACATCGTGATGATCAAGCCGGCGCTGCCGTACCTCGATATCGTCCGCGCGGCGAAGGACGCGACGCGGATGCCGGTGGCGGCCTACAACGTGAGCGGCGAGTACGCGATGCTCAAGGCGGCGGCGCAGAACGGCTGGCTCGACGAACGTCGCGCCGTGCTCGAGGTGCTGACGTCGATCCGTCGTGCGGGAGCCGACATGATCCTCACGTACCACGCGAAGGACGCCGCCGACTGGCTGCGGTGAGGCCGGTCCTCACACGGCGAGCGGTTCGTACCCGGGCGGCAGCGGCGCCGGTCCGTCCGCCTCCTCCCAGCGATCGGCGATCCAGAGCAAGAGATCGTCGCGGAACCGAGGCGCCGTCACCTGCAGCCCGAACGGGACCCCGCTCGCGAACGCACCGGCGGGCAGGCTGAGGGCGGGGAGCCCCGTGAGGTTCTGCATCGTCGTCACGTAGAGGGCGGGATCGGAACCGCCGCCGCCGGCCGGTCCCTCTGCCGGGATCGCATCGGCCGCCATCACCGGTGAGAGGATCACGCCGTCCGCCCCGAGGAGCTCGTCGAGGGTGCGGACGTACTCGAACCGGTGTCGCCGCGCTGCGAGGTATTCCTCGATGCCCACGTGCGCGCCGTGCTCGAGGAACGACCGCGCGGACGGGGAGAGCTCGTGGGCGTGTTCCTCGAGCCAGGCGCGTCCGAACAGGTGCACGTGCTCGCACGCGCAGACGGTCACCCATTCCTGATCGATCTTCCGGTCGCCGACGAGCTCGGTGGGGGTGATCGGCCGCGGAGTGACACCGAGGACCTCCTCGAACCGTGCGAGCGCGATCCGGAACGGCTCGGCGGCCTCCGATGGGAGCGGTCCCATGTCCTCCCACCGCTCGGTCGCGAAGACCGTCCCGAGGCTCGGCGTGTCCGAGCGCGGATCGACGGCGCGCGTCGTCGGGTCCCCGGGCGTGGGACCCGCGAGGACCTCCAGGAGCAGGCGGAGGTCGTCCGCCCGGAGCGCGAGCGGCCCATCGGTGGAGTAGTCGATCCAATCGGGGACCGGGTCACGACCGATCACGCCGTTCGTCGGCTTCAGCCCGTAGAGGCCGCAGTAGGAGGCGGGGATGCGGATGGATCCCCCGCCGTCGGTGGCGGTGGCGATCGCGGCCATCCCGGCCGCGATCGCCACCGCCGAGCCGCCCGAGGATCCGCCGCACGTGCGCTCGCGGTTCCACGGGTTGCGCGTGGGCCCGAACAGGAGGTTGGAGGTGAAGCCCTCCGCCGCGAACTCCGGCAGGTTGGTCTTGCCGACCACGATGGCGCCCGCGGCGCGGAGCCGAGCGACGACGAGCGCGTCGCTCCGGGCCGCGGGCGCCCCGGCGAACACCCGCGATCCGAACGTCGTCCGCATCCCCGCGACATCGGTCATGTCTTTCACCAGGAGCGGCAGCCCCGCGAGCGCCCCGGTCTCGGCACCGCCGGCGATCGCGGCGTCCAGCCCGCGCGCGTCCTCGAGTGCTTCGTCGGCGCGGAGCGCCACGACCGCGCCGAGGTCGGGGTCGAGCGCATCGATCCGGCGGAGCGACTCGGCGACGAGCTCGCGCGCACCCGCGCGGCGCTCACGCACGGCCGCGGCCAGATCGCGGAGCCCCATCTTTCGGTGGTGGGCCATCGATGGACCTCCGTCAGCCGGGCCCGGCCGCGTTCGCTTCCGCGATCCAGCGAGGGGCGCGTCGCTTGTACAAGCCGTAGGCGACGGGGCCCACCGCGATCGGCAACCAGTACGAGGCCAGCCGATACGCGAGGGTCGCGAGGGTCGCCTGCGCCCCGGGAACCCCGGCGAGCACGAGCGTCGCGGCGAGCCCCGCCTCGACGAACCCCAGCCCGCCCGGTGTGATCGGGATCAGCCCCAGGACGACCGCCGAGACGTACGCGAGCAGCACGAGGGAGGCCTTCGGACGCGCGCCGGAGGCGACCAACGCCGCGAGCAAGGCGAGGTAGTCGAACAGGACGTTCCCGACCGAGCGGAGGATCGCCTGTCCCCACCGCTCCCCGAGGGTCGCCCGGACCACATCGCGTGCGCGCGTGAGCCGCTCGTCGAAGCCGGTGAGCGGCGGGCGCGTGCGAACCACGGCATTCCGCAGCCGCTGGAAGACGCGCGCGGCCCACACGATCGGCCGGTCCGCCAGCAGGAGCGCGGCGCCACCGGCGATCAGCAGGATGAAGGCTCCGACGCCGAGCCACGCGGCTCGGGCGAGGCCTCGGTCGACCGCGACACCCCCGAGGATCGCCGGCACCGAGAGCAGCGGCAACGCGAAGACGGTGGCGACGTTGATCAACGACACGGCGGTGAGCCCGGTCGCGATGCGGGTCGGCTCCATCCCTCCGGCCACCAGCAACCGGTACTGCAGGGCCGCGCCGACCGCGTTGCCACCCGGGAGGAGCCGGCTGACCGAGTTCCCGGCGAGCTGCGACGTGCCGATCAGGAAGTACCGGCGGGACCGCAGGCACAGACCGATCAGCGCCCAGATGCAGAGGAAGCTCGCCGCCTCCAGGGCAACCATCACCAGGAACCACGCCGGGTTCACGTGGCGCAGTTCCTCGAAGGAGCCGAAGACCGCGACCAGCGAAGGCCACACGACGTAGAAGCCGATCAGGGCGACGAACAGCGCGATGAGCCGGCCGGGCGAGACCACACGGGGCCTGGCCGGTACGCTCCGGGTCTCGGCCGGGTCCGTCACCCGGCCAGGGTCCCTTCCCGGACGCTCCGGCGTCAACGGCATCGCTTCCGTAGCATCGGGCCGTGACCAGGTCGGAGGAGCTCTTCGTCCGCGCGGGAGCGGTGATCCCCGGCGGCGTCAACTCTCCCGTCCGGGCGTTCGGCTCGGTCGGCGGCACCCCACGCTTCCTCGACCGCGGCGAAGGTGCGCACGTGATCGACGTCGACGGGAACCGGTACCTTGACCTCGTCGGGTCGTGGGGGGCCCTGCTCTTCGGCCACGCCCACCCCGAGATCGTCGGCGCGGCATGCGCGGCGGCCGCGAAGGGCACGACCTTCGGCGCACCCACCGAAGGGGAGGTCGAGCTCGCGGAGCGCATCGTCGACGCGCTCCCGGGGATCGAGCTGGTCCGGCTGGTCTCGAGCGGGACGGAGGCCACGATGTCCGCGGTGCGCCTGGCGCGCGCCGCGACCGGACGCGAACCGATCGTGAAGTTCGACGGCTGCTACCACGGGCACGCCGACGCGTTCCTGGCCGAGGGCGCCGGGAGCGGTCTGGCGACGTTCGGGATCCCCCGCTCCCCGGGAGTGACCGACGGCGCGGCGCGGGACACCCTCACGGCCCCGTACAACGACCTGGACGCCGTGGACCGCGTGTTCGACGAGCACGGCGGCGAGCTCGCCGCCGTGATCGTCGAACCGGTGGCAGCCAACATGGGCGTGGTCCCACCCGATGAGGGGTTCCTGGAAGGCCTCCGGGCGCGATGCACCGCGAGCGGGAGCGTCCTGATCTTCGATGAGGTGATCACGGGATTCCGCATCGGGTACGGCGGGGCGCAGACCCGCTGGAACGTGACGCCGGACCGGGACGCTCAGCGGGAACCCCGTCGCCGTCGCGGCGGGGATCGCGACGCTCGACCTCGCTCGTCGCTTCGACCCGTATCCCGGGCTCGAACGCACGGCCGAGACGTTGGCGACGGGGCTCGGAGCGGCGTTCGCGTCCCGACCGTTCCCGGTCAGCGTCGGCAGGGCTGGCTCGCTCCTCAGCCTGTTCTTCGCCGAGGGCTCGGTTCGGAACTTCGCCGACGCCAAGGCAGCGGACCACGAGCGCTACGCCCGGTTCTTCCATCACATGCTGGACCACGGTGTCGCCCTGCCACCCTCGGGCTACGAGCTGTGGACGCTCGGGACGGAGCACGGCCCCGACGAAGTCGGGGCCGTGCTCGAAGCCGCCGGGTCCTTCGAAGGGTAGATGCCGCGGGGGAGATGCCGAGCCGGCCGCCTCAGGCGGCCGGCTCGGGAAGAAGGTCCTCGTCGTCGGTACCGACGTCGAGCACCGTCACGACGTTGTCGGGCTCTGGGTCGACCTGTGGCGGGGTCCACTTGGGATCGGAGTCGGTGATACCGAACAGCTCCCACTGACGCATGACGTTAACGGCCTCCTCGCACCATGGAACGGTAGAGATATCGGCATCCCTCGCGCTCGGTGCGTATCGGACCTCCGGTCCGTTTCTCCGGCCGAACGGTGCAGCCGAACGGGGTAGGCTCGCGGACCGATGGCGACGACCCCGAAGGATGACCGACCCGACGGGGACCTCGAGGGCTCGGCGTCGTTCCAGACGTTCGTCGCCGG
>VAYF01000112.1 GCA_005883885.1 Actinomycetota bacterium
ATGCGGCCCTGGCGGCGATGGATTCCGGCATCGATCACCTGGTCCTCGACCTCACCGCCGTCCCGTTCATGGATTCGAGTGGCCTTGGTGTGATCGTCGCGTGTCTCAAGCGGCTGCGCGAGATGGGCGGCGATCTGGCGGTCGTGAGCCCGCCGAGCTCACCGACGACCAAGCTCCTTTCCCTGACCGGTCTGGATCACGCGATCCCGACCCACGCAACGCTGGACCGGGCCCTCCACGCCGCGCGATGAGCTAACGGTTCAAGGCGCGTTCGAGCTGCGCCTTCGACATCTTCGAACGGCCTTTCACGCCGCGCTCCTTCGCCTCGTTGTACAGCTGGTCGTACGTTCGACCTCGTGGTCCCGCGTGGGAGCGAAGCCCACCCCGCCGACCGGACGAGATGTCCTGCGTCGACGAACGGCTCTTCGTCTTCGCCTCTCCCGACCGGGCGCGCTCCTTGTTCACCGTCCGGGCGGCGATCTCCTCGGCGAGGTTTTCGGATCGTCCGTGCTCCTCGAGCCCTTCCTTGATGTGCTCGTATTGACGCTCCCGCTTGGCGTTCCACGCCTTCTGTGGCATGTCGCTCCTCCTTCATGCTCGTTCGGTCTCCTCGTCGGGGCCATACCCGCCCGAGAACGGCGTTGAACGTGTCATGCGGGGAGCGCGTCAGCTCGGCTGAGCGCTCGGGGGAGCCGCGGCGGTCGGGAGCGTGGGCGTCGGGGCCGTGGGGGTCGGACCGGACGAGGACGAGATGGTGGGACTCACCGTCGCTGTGGCGGAGCTCGTCGTCGGGCTTGGCGATGCGGTCGGCGACACCGGGGCCGTCGTGGGCGTCGCCGGCGCCGAGGGCGCGAGGCTCGGCCGGAGTAGCGAGCCGATCGGGCTGACCGGTCCTCCCGAGTTGTGGGGCAGGGAGAACACCTGCTCCGACCGGGTGGTCGATGACGAAGCGCCGAGTACGATCGCGACCGCAACGATGCTCGTCACGAGCAGACCGATGGCCGCCCCGAGGGCGACCGCGGGTGCCGCCCGCGATACACGTTCGCGCATCCATTCGGAGCGTCTGCGCCGTTCCAATTGGGCCGACAGCTCGGTGTGCTGGTTCAACCACGCCATGTACGGCGCGCACGCGTAGACGACCCCTTGCCAGAGGAACAGCGCGGCCACGATCGGCCCACTGCGATGCGTCACCAGGAGCCACAGGCCCGTCCCCCACAAGACGGATGCCAGGAGGGTCTCCGTGCGCGCCGCGCGGAGGGCGGTCAGGACGTTTGCCCGGTCGCCCTCCTTCGGCGTTCGCAGGAACACACCTTCGCGGCGGAACAGCCCCTGGGCACAGGCGAGCGCGACGGTCCAGGAGAGCGAGAGCCAGTTCCCGAACGCCAGGAGCGCGCGTCGGAGTCCGATCCCCGTCCGAGCGCGCAGCGCCCAGACCGCCCGCAGCAACCCCGAAGCGATCAACGCGATCGGCAGGATGGCGGTGGCGCCGAGGAGCGGGCGGAGCGCGAGCCTCCCACCCAGCACCAGTCCCACCGCAACGGAAAGCAGCACGATGGAGAACCCCAGCAGCACCAGGTCGTTCAACCACTGCAGCCCACCGAGCAGGTAGTCGACGCGCTGAGCGGGGCCGAGATGGTTGGACGGGTCTCGGTTCCAGGGGAGGAGATCTCGCCAGTGCATGCGGAGGATCTGCATCCCGCCGAAGCACCAGCGGAACCGCTGGCTCTTGAGTGAGGCGAACGAGAGCGGCATGATCCCCCGGCCGAACGAGCGGCCGACGAAGAGGCCCGCGTACCCTTCGCGGAGGATCCGCAACGAGGCCTCCGCGTCCTCGGTGATGCACCACTCGTCCCACCCGCCGACCTTCTCGAGCACATCACGTCTGAGCAATCCCATCGTGCCGGCGAAGATGATCGAGTTCCGCCGGTTCCGAGCGGGCATCGTCGTGAGGAAGAAGTAGCGGTAGGCGTCGTAACAGGCGGTCAGGTACGCATCCCCCGCGTACTCGCGGTAGTCCTGGGGCGTTTGGAGGAACGCGAGGTCCGGGTCGACGAAATAGCCCACCACGCTGCGCAGGTAGGCGGGATCGACCAGGTAGTCCGCATCGATCACGCCGATCAGCTCTGCCTCGACGTCCGTGTGCTCGCGGAGCGCGAGGTTCAGGGCGCCGGACTTGTACCCGGGCCACGGATCGACGTGGACGAACCGAACGTTCGACTGCGTCTCGCAGTAGTCGTCCACGGGGCCCCAGACCGCCGGATCCTTCGTGTTGTTGTCGATCACCACGATCTCCATGCGGGGGTAGTCGATCGCCTGCACGGATCGGATCGTTTCGATCAGCATGTCGGGCGGCTCGTTGTAGGCGGCGATCTGCAAGGACACCATCGGCACGTACGCGGGATCGAAGGGAGCGTTCGGCTCATCCGGTCGGACGGCGCAGATCACGTCGAGGGCCTCGAACGCGAAGGACGCCGACAGGGTGAGCGCCACGACCTCGAGCACCAGCAGCAGGCCCGAGGCGACCGCCCCGGCCACGGTGAGATACCCACCGAACGTCACCATCAGCCCGAACGCCAGATACGCGAGGCTGGTGGCGAGGGCGCTCCCGGCGAAGAGATGCGCGACGGGGTTCCACCTCGGCCGGAGGATCACGAGGCATCCGATCGGCAAGGCGAGGAGCACCTCGGCACCCCACACGGGTGCCGTCGGCAGGCGCCAGATCCGGGCCGCGACCTCGCCGGCGGCGAGGACGAAGCTCGCGCCGATCAGCAAGCTGACGATGCGCGATGCGAACGGGACCGATCGGCCGATCGAAAGCAGCAGCAGGGTCGAAGTCGCCAGCGCCCCAACGCAGACGACGAACACGGCCAGGAGCATGGACGTCGGATGCCCAGTCGCGGCTCGCGCTAACCATCGCGCCCCGGTGGGGGTCGTCGTCCGACGATCGCGCTCGGGTCAGGCTGAGGAGCCGCTTGCACTCGTGACCGAGCATCCCTCGTAGGCGATCCCCCAGGTCAGCTTCCACGAACCGCGCTCGCGCGCGTACTTGAGCTGACCGCCACCGAAGCAGCCGCCGGAACCCGGTTCATCCCAGGCGTACCGGAGCGAAGCGGTCTCCGGCGTCCATCTGATCGGAGCGAGGACCCAGAGGGTTCCTGCCTGCGGACGACGGTGGTGCACCCAGGCGACCGGCCGATCGACGGCCCTCGAGATCGCCCGGCGGAGCGCCGTGCCCGCCGGGGTGCAACCCTGCCGCGTTTCGGGGGTCCGGCAGAGCCGGTCCAAGATCTGGATCGGCCGGCGGCCGGCGTCGAGAACGCGCGCGTCGAGGGCCGCTTCGGCCCGGATCCCGCGGCCGTGGATGTCGCTGCCCGTGGAGGCCGATGCGGCGGCGGCGCCGATCAGGACGAGACACACGGCGATGGCTGCGATACGCACGGACGAACCATTTCAGGCCCCGACGTGGGGCGCAACCGCCGAAAGGCGGTCGCGGCCAGCGAGGCGTTCGCCGGCGCCTCCGGAGTCAGCCGTCGGTGTCGAGCCGGCGGACCGAGGGCGGGTTGGCCACCAGGTCGATCCCTACGATCCGATCGTTCGCCACGGTGAACGCCACGACGGCGATCGGGCGCGGGGGATCGCCGACGATCGCCCCCACGCTTCCGTTCACCATCGCCGGTCGAGCGAGAGGCGCGAGCGGGAAGACAGGCGAGCGCGAAGCATATCCAGATAGATCCGGCCGACGACGGTCGTGAGCCACGCGCGGAAGTCGTCGATCGTGCCGTCGGTCCGTTCCAGGCGCAGCCAGGATGCCTGAATGGCGTCCTCTGCCTCGGTGAGCGAGCCGGGCATTCGGTACGCGACCGCGCGGAGGTGCGGTCGTTGCTCCTCGAACTCCCTGGCGAGCCACTCTCGCCGGTCCATCAGATCTTCCACACCTCTTCAGACGGACGGAAACCGGCGGATGTGACGGATCTCTGCGCGTCACAGTTCTGCCGCCGGCTCCGTCCTCAAGGTTGTCCGGCCACCGAAGCGAACAGGAGGAAACCCATCATGACGAACGGATCCGCGATCCAGGTCCGAGGCCTGCGCAAGGTCTTCCCGGGCGGCGTCGAAGCAGTCTCCGGTGTGGACTTCGATGTCCGGCCCGGTGAGGTGTTCAGCCTCCTGGGGCCCAACGGTGCGGGCAAGTCGACCACGATCGGCATGCTCACCGGTACGGTCGCGCCGACCGGGGGGAACGCGCGGCTCGCCGGGTTCGACGTCGCCACCGAGCCGCTCGCCGCGCGGCGGATCAGCAGCGTCTTGTTCCAGGACCCGGTGGCGGACCGCCCGCTGACGGGTCGACGGAACCTGGAGATCCATGCCCGCCTGTGGGGCGTCCCGGTCCGGCAGATCGCCGGACGGCTCGAGGAGATCGTGGAGGCCTTCGCGCTGGCCGAGCTGATCGACCGGCCCGTCGGAACGTACAGCGGCGGAGAGCGCCGGCGGCTGGAGATCGCTCGCGCGCTCGTCTCCCAGCCCGCCGTGCTCTTCCTCGACGAACCGACCGTCGGGTTGGATCCCCGGATCCGGCTGGAACTGTTGGATGTGATCGCTCGTCTCCGGAACCGGAGCGAGATGACGATCCTGCTCACGACGCATTACCTCGACGAGGCCGAGCGGTTGTCCGACCGGATCGCGATCATGAGGGACGGTCGGATCGTGGCCTCGGGCTCGTCGGCGGAGCTGATCGCCGCGCTCGGCGATCAGCTCCTGGAGCTCCGGGTGCACGGCGATCCCGGCGCGTCGCTCGCGTCGCTCGCCCGCGCCGGGATCGCCGGCCGCGACGCGTTCGCGGTCGGCTCGACCCTGATCGTGCCGGCGCACGACCGCGGCGCGGACGAAGTCCGCGCCGCGGTCGTGTCCACCGGCGCCGATGTCCTGTCCGCCGTGCAACGGCGGACGACCCTCGACGACGTCTACCTGTGGCTGACCGGCGACGACCTCGCCGAAGCCGCCTAGCACCCAAGAGGAGTGATCGACATGGCAACCATCGCCGCCCCCGCCACCGGCCGCCCGCGCGCTGCGCGGTCGGTCCTGTCGCCCGTCGCAACGCTCGCGCGACGCCGGTCGCAGCTGACCATACGGACGCCGCGAGAGCTGTTCGTGCCCCTGCTGACCCCCATCCTGTTCGCGCTCGTGATCGCGCCTGCGCTGAAGCAGGCGTTGCACACGAGCGCCGCCTACGAGTCGTTCATCGCCGTCGGCACGATCGGGCTGCTCGTCCCGCTCAACACGATGTTCGCGGGGTTGAGCGTGATCGTGGACCGAGCAGCCGGCGCGCAGCGCGAGCTGCTCGCCGCACCCGTTCCGCGGCCGACGCTCGTGTTCGGCAACCTGGCCGTCGCCTTCGCGGTGACGGCGTTCCAGATCGCTGCCCTCATCGTGGCGGCGGTGGCGCGCGGGATCCACTTCGACGCCACCGCGGGCGGGATCGCATGGTTCCTCGTCGCGAGCGCGATGTTCACGATCGGGATGTACGGGGCCGCCGAGACCCTCGCGAGCCGCGTCCCCGAAGCGGAGGAGTACATCGCACGCGCTCGCGCTGATGCGCTACGGGCTCCTCGGTGAGGCCGGCGGGCTCCACGACATCTGGGGGATGGCGAACGCGCAGACGATGGCGTGGCTCAGCCTCCTCGTCGTCACGGCGTTCGCTGCCCTGCTCACCGCCGTGTCGGTCCGGGTCTTCTCGCGGTCGGCGCTGCGCTGAGGTGATCTGGATCCTTCGCGCCGGTGCACACGATGTCATCGAGACGCAGCATCTCGTGGTTCTCTGCGCCGTAGCGGCAAGTTTGGTGTCGCGCTGCGAACGGGTATGACCCAGGGGAACCGCTTCGTACCGCCCTGGAGGAGGGAGAGCCATCATGGACGCATGGGTGTGGATCCTGATCGCGATCGGGATCCTGGTCGTCACGTGGCTGGTCTGGATGGTGGTCCAGCGCAAGCGGACGGGATCGTTGAAGGAACGTTTCGGACCGGAGTACGACCGGACCGTCCGGGTGCTCGACGATCGGCGCGAGGCGGAGAGCGAGTTGCGGGCTCGCCAGGAGCGGCGAGCGAAGCTCCAGATCAGGCCTCTTCCGGCAGAGGCACGGGAGCGCTACGCCCAGGATTGGCGGGCCGTGCAAACGCGATTCGTCGATGACCCCAACCGCTCGTTCGAAGAAGCCGACGGTCTCGTGCGAGCCGTCATGAAGGATCGCGGCTATCCGATGGAGGACTTCGAGCAGCGGGTTGCCGACGTCTCCGTCGATCATCCCCTGGTGGTGGAGCACTACCGTCAGGCCCACGCGATGGCTCTCGCGAACGAACGCGGAGCGGCCACGACGGAGGACCTTCGCCAGGGCATGGTTCACTACCGGACGTTGTTCGATGAGCTACTCAGGACCGACGAGGGATCGCGGGTGGCGGATGCGGGCGTCGGTCCGCGCGACGGCATGAACCCCAGCGATCGGTCCGACGAGTCCCAGCGCATGGCGGACCGCTAGCGAGCAGGACCTCCGCGATCACGACCCCGACGAGCGGCTCGGCCCGCTCCGGAAACCGATGGTGCGGTGCGTTCCATCACAGAACGGCTTGTTCCCGGAGCCTCCGCATCTGCACAGGGCGACACGGGTGTCCTCCCGGATCAGGTGTCCACTCGCATCCTCGATCCGGATCTTGCCTCGCACGAACAGGGGGCCGTTGGGACGGAGTTGGACCGTCGGATCCTCGGGCTCCGGCTCTTGGTCGCCGCCGTCCAGGCGCTGGAAATGGAGGGCTCCGGTCGGGCACCGCATGACGACCTCGGCGATCTCGTCGGCGGATGCCGCGTCGACCGCGACCCACGGGCGGCGCCAAGGGTCGAAGACCGCGGGGAGTCCGTTCAGGCAATCGGCCGCGTGGATGCAGTACTCGGGCTCCCAGGTCACGACGATCTGGTCGTTCGCGTATTCCTTCTTGATGTCGGGCTCGTACCGACTTTCGTCGCGGGATCCGACCGGCTCGTTCATGCGATCAGGCTCGTCCGTCGGCCCGGTGGGCAAGCGCTTCACCCAGAGCCTCCGGCGCCGGCCGGCCCTCGGGTTGCATGCCCGCCGCCGCCATCACGTCGCTGCCGTCGATGGTCTCGCGCTCGAGCAGCAGCGCCGTGACCTTGTCCAGCGCTTCCCGGTGATCCGCGAGCAGGGTGATCGCTCGCTCGTTGGCTTCCTTGAGGAGGCGCTCGACCTCTTGGTCGATCACCCGCTGCGTCGCTTCCGCGTACTGGCGGCTGCGGATCTCCTGCTGACCGAGGTAGGCGGGACCGTCGCCAGAGAATCCAACCGGTCCCAGCTCGGCGCTCATCCCGAACTCCACGACCATACGCGTCGCGAGCTGGGTGGCCCCCGCGAGGTCGTTGGACGCGCCCGTCGACACCTCGCCGACCACGAGCTGCTCCGCGGCTCGCCCACCCATCCGGATGGCCAAGGAGTCCTGGAGGTAGCTCTCCGGATACAGATGTCGCTCGTCCACGGGGAGCTGCTGGGTCACCCCGAGCGCCTGCCCGGCGGGAAGGATGGTCACCTTCGACACCGGATCCGCATGCTCGGAGAGCACCGCGACCAGCGCATGGCCGGCCTCGTGGACCGCCACCGCTCGCTTCTCCTCCGGCAGCAGTGCGTTCGAGGCGTCTCGCCGCCCGAGCAGGATCCGATCCCGTGCGTCGTCGAAGTCATCGGCCGTGACGGTGTCCCGCCGCGCACGGACGGCCACGATCGCGGCTTCGTTGAGTAGGTTCGCCAGATCGGCTCCGGAGAACCCGGGCGTCCCGCGGGCGACCACCAGCAGATCAACGTCCGGGCCGAGCTTCTTGCCCTTCGCATGGACGGCCAGGATCGCCGCGCGCTCCTTCAGGTTCGGCAACGGGATCTCCACCTGCCGGTCGAACCGGCCAGGCCGGAGCAACGCCGGGTCTAGGGTCTCGGGTCGGTTCGTGGCCGCGATCACGACGACGCCTGCCGAGGGATCGAAGCCGTCCATCTCCGCCAGCAGCTGATTCAGCGTCTGTTCCCGCTCGTCGTTGGACACGATGGCGCCACCCCTGCGCCCCCCGATCGCGTCGATCTCATCGATGAACACGATCGCGGGGGCACGCTTCCGAGCCTCAGCGAACAGGTCACGCACCCGTGACGCGCCGACGCCGACGAAGATCTCGATGAAGGACGACCCGGTGACCGAGAAGAACGGGACCCCGGCCTCGCCGGCGACGGCCCGGGCCATGAGCGTCTTGCCCGTCCCCGGAGGACCGACCATCAGCACGCCCTTGGGTCCGATCGCTCCCACCTTCGAGTAGCGGTTCGGGTGCTTCAGGAAGTCCACGACCTCGGCGACCTCCTGCTTCGCGCCCTCGTACCCGGCAACGTCGGAGAAGCGTGTCGTCGGCTTCTCCGCGTCGTAGAGCTTGGCCCGCGAGCCGGTCAACGCGCCAAGCCCGCCGGCCAGCTGCCGCCCGGCTCGTCTGCCGAGGAAGATGAACAGCCCGACGAACAGCAGGAGCGGCAGCAAGCTCAGGATCACCGATAGGACCGTGGCAGAAGCAGGGCCTTGTCCCGTGACCTGCACGTGATGCTGATCCAACAACGGTGCGACGGTGGTGTCCTGCAGGGCGACCGGGATCTGGGAGCGGTATCCGGTGCCGTCCGTCAGCTGGCCGACCACGCCGCCGTTGGCGTCGATCGTCGCGGTCTGGACCTTGTCCGTCCGAACGTCGTCCAGGAACTGCGAGTAGGAGAGCGTTGTGGGCTCGGTCCCGTTCATCGAAGGACGCAGCAGGAGCACGACGGTGAGGGCGATCCCCAGGAAGATCAGCCAGTTCCGCCAGGACGGTGGTGGTGGCGGCGCAGGGCCCTTGGTTCGGCGTTCGTGTCCGGGATCCGGCGGTCGGGCCGGACTCGTTCGATGCTCCACGCGCCCTCCCCGTCCACTCGGCGGACCGGTCTCGGGACGGTCCCTCGAACCGACACCCCAGGCTAGTCGTCCCATCTGCGAAGTGACACCGGACGGTGGCCGGGGGAGGGCCGGAACGCCGAGGGCCGTCGCGTGATGGAACGAACATCACGGATGGCCCTCGGCGCCGGAACCCTCCGCCTCAGTCGAGCTCGACCTGAGCGCACGCCGTCGCGTACGCGGGCGAACCTCCGTCCACCAGGAACCACATCCCCCCCACCGTGAGGCCCCGGAGCCCGTCGGCGTCCTCGGGCGTGAACACGTGGTACGCGGTCCCGTTGCCGGCGGCGTTCGTCCGAAGGCTCGCGGTCGGGATCACGATGGGGTTGCCCGAACACGTCGGGTCGCCGGGGAAGACCTTCAGCACGACCTGATAGGTCGTTCCGGGTTCTCCTCCGTTGAGGACGTACTGTTCGTGGGCGTACACATCCGGTCCGTCCGCGTGGATGTTCTCGACGAACCCGCTCCGGATCGACGTTCCGTCCAGGGCGCCGAATGCGTACTGGCTCGTGTGGTACGTGCCGTCGGCGAGCGCCGCCCCGGCTCCCAACCACACGACGAGGCCCGCCATCGCTACTGCGGAAGCCAACCTTCCACTCATGACTCCTCCCTTCCTCAACCCGGCACGCTAGGAGGGGAGGGAGCGCTGAACATCCGTACCAGTACGGAACCTCGGGAACGCTGGACGGGTGAAGACTCAGATGCCGAGCTCTTGCGCCCGACGGGCCAGCTCCACCTTGGAGCTGATGCCGAGCTTCGCGTACGCGTTCGCGAGGTGTGTCTCCACGGTCCGCTCGGACAGGAAGAGCCGTTTCGCGATCGCGGCTGCCGTTTCCCCTCGTGACGCCAGCAGGGCCACCTCGCGTTCGCGCTGGCTGAGCGCGTCGGTCCCGAGGGTCGCACGTCGCCTGGGTCGATGCTTCCGACCGGAGAGGAAGATCTCGACCGGCGTCAGGATCGACTCGACGTCCCCCAGCCACGCCCGATGGTCCTCGCCGGGTAACTCGACGTACGTGGCCCCGGGGATGCGCTCCGCCATGTACCTGGCATGGCCGACCTCGATCCATCGGTCCCCCGCGCGATGGAGGATCAGCGTCGGAACGCCGATCTTGGGAAGCAGGTCACGCAGATCCATCTGCGTGTTCATGCGGATCACGGCTTGCGCCATGGCCGGGCTCGCCGCCATACGCAGGTACCGCGCCCACCACTGCCGGTGGCGTTCGTCGTCGAACGGGCTCGGATGTCCTTCGTCCCACCATTCGCCGGTGGCCCACGCCCGACCCATGCTTCCGAGGAACCCTTCGAGCTCGGCTGCCCGGAGACCCCAGGGGTAGTTGGGTCCAACCAAGCGGCGAGCCCAAGAGCCGTAGAGGACCAACGCTTGCGCCCGTTCCGGGTGTCGGTGGGCGAAGAGGAGGCTGAGCGTCCCTCCTTCCGAGACTCCGAACAGGGCCGCCCTGGATGAACCTGCGACGTCCATGACCGCACGGATGTCATCCATCCGCTCCTCCATCGTCGGGACGCTGGTGGTGGGGTCGGACATGCCCGTGCCCCGTTTGTCGAAGACGATCAACCGAGAGAATGACGCCAGGCGCGTCAAGAAGTGGGCGAGGTTCGGCTCCTCCCAGGCGACCTCGACGTGCGAGACGAAGCCGGGCACGAGCACCAGGTCGATGGGACCTTCGCCCACGACCTGGTAGGCGATGTTCGCGTCGCCACTCCTCGCGTATCTGGTCTCGGGCCGCACCGAGTCACTCTAGAGGTGGGGGAGGAAGAGGGAGCACGTCCCGACGTCGTCCATACGCGAACGACCCGCGGTCGGATCGACTGCGGGTCGTGGCGTGATGCTCGTTCGATCGGGGGCGCTGTAGGCTCAGTCGCCCTGCGAGTCCCCGCTGCTGGCGGCCCCGCCCTGCGAGTCTCCGCCCTGCGAGTCTCCGCCGCCGCTCGTGTCGCCGCTTTGGGTGTCTCCGCTGCCGCTCTGCGTGTCGCCGCTCGTGTCTCCGCTCTGCGTGTCCTCGCCCTGGTTGTTGTTGTCGCCCTGGCTGTCGTCGTTCTCGCCCTGATCGTCGGCGGAGGTCTGGGTGTCCGAGCTCTCGCCCTGGTCACCCTGATCGTTCGTCGTGACGACCGCGTCCTTCGTGGAAGTCTCGCCCTGGTTGTTGTTGTCGCCCTGGTCGTCGGCGTTCTCACCCTGGTCGTCCTGACCGGGCACATCGGTGCTCTCGTCGTCCCCGGGCAGGTTGAGGCCGACGGTGCCGGCCGCGTGCGAAACAGCCTTCTGGACCGTGTGGGGCAGTGCGCCCGCGACCGCCATGCTGCCCATCACGGTCAGGACCGCGGCGATGGGAGCGAGCACTCGCACCAGGGTCCGGGTCGATCTCTTCATGGGTTTCCTCCTCAGCTTCGGCAGCCAAGACACCTGCGGCGCAGGTGCGTCGGCGTCGCTGACCGGTCTCGCGACCGGGTCGCCATCGTCGGCTATGAGGTGGGAGGTCTCGACCATCGCGGCCACGTGCATATCCTCCGAGGCGAGGTCGCGCGCCGGCACCGCCTCGTGGAGGTCATCGACGAATCCGGCGAGCTCACGCCACTCGTCCGTCATCGGCGCCTGACCGGACAGCATCCGCTCGAGCGCATCGTCGGTCGCGTTCGGATCCCGATCCATCTCATCAGGAGGAACGTCGGAGCCGCTCATAAGGTCACGGCTCCCCGCTCGATCTCTCGCCGGATCGCCGCGACGCCACGCGCCTGCAGCATCTTCACGGCCCCGGGGTTGCGTCCCACCGCGGCTGCCACCTGATCGACCGTGAGCCCGCCGAGGATCCGCAGGAGGAGCACGTCACGCTGATCCGCGGTCAACGCATCCAGGAGGCGCCCGATCCGGTCGGTCGCGAGACCTTCCATCGCCTCGGTCTCGACGTCTCCGCGCGGACCGCGGTCGGCCAGCTCCTCGATCGACGCCGGCACGATCGGATGCCGGATCACGCGACGCAGTTCGTCGGTCGCGCGGTTGCGAGCGATCGCGAACACCCATGCGCGGAAGGCGGTCTCATCCCCCTCGAACCCATCGATCGAGCGCACGACGTTGACGAAGGTCTCGCCGACCACGTCGTCTGCGTCCGGGACCCTTCGAGCTCGGAGGTAGCGGTCCACCGCCGGGGCGGTCTCCCGGTACAGCTCGCGCCAGGCCCACTCCGCCCCGACCCGGGCCGCGGCGAGAACGGTCTCGAAGGCCTCACCGAGCGCGATGGGTGATCCCCTTCCGAAGGATCTGCGTGGCGGTCGGCATCACCGGAGGTCATCGGCATCCCGAAGCGGTCGGTTGACTCCCCGGGTACGGTTCGCCGCGTGATCGATGCGGCTCGAGGCCTGAGCGGATGCGCGGTCGCGGAACGCGTCGCGTGCGGGGAGGTCAACAGGCTGCCACCCTCGCACGCGAGGACGTACGGCCAGATCGTCCGGGCGAACGTCCTCAACCGGTTCAACGGGCAGCGTGCCCGCGACTCAGAGGGCCGTCAGTGACCTCCGGCTCCCACCTTCGTCCCGGCTGTCTGATTCGCCATCACCAGCGCGCCGTCCGCGTAGTTCCGGTCGTCCGTGTACGCCACGTGGAACTGTCCGGCTGCGTCGATCTGAACGTCGATGAAGTCCAGGAGGTTCCGGTTGGTTCCCGGCACGGCGGCGCAGAACAGCCCCAGGGTGCAGATATCGCCGTGGTGGATGGGCCTCGGCGTGAGCTTCACGTTGGTGAACGTCGGCGATCCGGAGAGTAGGTTCGTCGACTGCCCCACGAACACGTTCCAGTCGGCGTTCGCATCCCCGGTCGGCTCGTTCGGCTTGCCGTACGGCGTGCTCCCGACGAGCGTTGGGGTGTCCAGGTATGCCACGTCCACCTGGCCGGGGTTCCCCGCCGCGATCGCCGCGAAGAAATGGGTTCCCTGGTCGGTGTTGACGAGGTACGGCACACCGGTGCCGTCGGATCTCCCGTTCCAGGTCGTGCCCCCGTCGAAGGAAGCCTCGACCCAGATGTCGTACTCGGTCCGAACGTTCATGACGAACCCGACGTATGGGTTCCCACGGTTGTCGAGCGTGAGGTCGGCGAAGATCTCTGACCCGTCGTGCAAGAGTCCGGCGTCGTACACCGGTCGGTCGGTCCAGGACCGGCCGCCGTCGTCGGAATACGCCGACCAGATCGAGTGGAACGCTGCGAGCTGGGTGAGGTTGCAGCCGCTGAGGGGATTCAGCGGATCCGCTGCCAACCAGGCGATGTAGATCCGCCCCGCGTGCGGTCCCGAGGGCACGATCTTCAACCCACCGGGGATCGTGTTGCAGTAGGAGTCCGCCTGAGCGAGCGGGGACGTGATGGCATCGACGGGCAGGCCGAAGGTCCTGCCTCCGTCGAACGAGCAGCTGACCCACATCTGGCTCGGCCCGAAGTCGTGATAGGTCATGCATACCGTCGCCGTGTTCGTGGTGTGCCCCGGAGGGATCCATGCGTCGACCCACTGCCGATCAACGAGTGCCGGCTGACCGCTGGCGTTGGAGTCCTCGATGGCGGACGATCCCTTCTGAGGCCAGGTGGCGCCGCGGTCGAAGGACTTGAACAGATCGACCTGCAGCGTGTTCTGGTCTCCAGTGATGACGTTGAGGTTGCTCTCGTAGACCGCTCCCGACTGGTCCACGTTGACCGAGGTGTCACCCGAGGGAGATTCGGGCGACGCGCCCTGGGCCCAGGTCTTGCCGCCGTCGGCGGAGCGCCAGAACTCCATCGCGTCGCCCGGCGCTGAGACGTAGATCGTGTGGTCGGGGCTGATCGCCACCGACGGCTCACCGCCACCGTTCTGGGGACCGATCACGTTGAGCGAGGACCGGATCTTGCCGCCGCTTCCCGCGGCGACGGCATGATCCGGGACCGCGATCGCGAGGCTGACCAGGGTTGCAACGACAAGGGCGGGAACGGTTCTTGCACGCACAGGATCTCCTCCTCGCTGGGCGACGATCGTCGAGGCTGCGATACCCCTTGCAGCGCGACCCAAACCCCGTCCCGGCGGTTCCGCTCGGCGACCTTGACGAACATCCGGTGTGTTTGAGTCACATCC
>VAYF01000327.1 GCA_005883885.1 Actinomycetota bacterium
GCCGGCGCCGTCCGGATCGCTGCACGTGGGGAACGTCCGCAGCGCGCTCTTCTCGTGGTTGTGGGCCCGGCGGAACGACGGCGTCTTCATCCTGCGGGTCGAGGACACGGACGCGTCTCGCGTGACCGAGGAGGCGTTCCGAGGGGTTCTGGACGATCTGCGATGGCTCGGCCTCGACTGGGACGAGGGACCGGAGGTCGGTGGTCCGCACGGGCCCTACCGGCAGTCCGAGCGACTCGGGATCTACCGGGACATGGTCGATCGCCTCCTCGACCAAGGTGACGCCTACCGGTGTTACTGCACCGAACAGGAGCTGGTCGAGCGCAAGAGGGCGGCGCTCGCCCGTGGCGAACCGCCGGGCTACGACGGCCGATGCCGCACGCTCACGGATGCCGAACGTGCGGCCTTCGTCGCGGAAGCCCGCACGTCGGTCGTCCGGTTCCACATCCCCGAGCACGAGTGGATCGTGCACGATCTCGTGAAGGGCGAGGTGCGCTGGGCCGCGGGGGAACTCCGGGACTTCGTGCTCGAACGCTCGGACGGTTCGCCGGTGTTCCTGCTGGCCGTGGCGGTGGACGACCTGTTGATGGCCGTGACCCATGTCGTTCGCGGCGACGACCTGCTCGCGGCAGCGCCGCGGAACGTGGCCGTGATCCAGGCACTGGGGGGCGAACCACCGGTTTACGCGCACGTGCCTCAGGTCGTCGGTCCCGACCGCAAGCCACTCTCGAAGCGCCACGGCTCGACCAGCGTGGAGGCGTTCCGGGAACAGGGGTTCCTCTCGGAGGCTCTGGTGAACTACCTGGCGTTGCTAGGCTGGTCCCCAGGGGGCGATCAGGAGATCGTTCCACGCGAGGAGCTGATCCGGATCTTCGACCTGGCGCGCGTATCGAGTAACCCGGCCGCCTTCGACATCGAGAAGTTGACCTGGATGAACACCCACTACGTGCAGCGGCTCGACGACGACGAGCTCGCGGCTCGGACGGTGCATTTCCTGACCCAAGCCGGGCTCGGCGTCGACCCCGCGACGCTCCGCAAGGCCATGCCGATCGTGCGGGAGCGGATCCACACGCTGCGCGACGCCGTGGACCTGCTCACCTTCCTTTTCTCCGATGACGTCACACCCAACGAGAAAGCCGCCAACCTGATCGCGAAGGCCCCGGACGGGTACCTCAAGGAGGCGGCGGATGCGCTCGATGGTCTTGCGGGATGGAACGCGGAACGGATCGCCGAGATGCTCGACGCCCTCGCGGACCAGGCGGGGCTGAACCGGACGAAAGGCTGGCAGCCGATCCGCGCGGCGGTCACGGGTTCGAACGTTTCGCCGCCGCTGCCGGAGTCGCTCGAGCTGCTCGGGCGCGAGCGAACGGTCGCCAGGATCCGGGCGGCCGCGCGATGATCCGTGCCGTCGCCGGTCTCGTGGCGGTGCTCTCGCTGGTCGCCGGTGCCGGGACGCCCCCGGCGAGCGGGTTGGTGCCCGACGCAGCGTCCTTCACGGTCGCCGGGCTCCGTCCGCCGATCGTGTGGAAGCCGATCCCGTTCGGAGCGCGGCGGAAGTCAGAGATGGCCGCGTACTCGAAGCGGCACTACGGACAGCACACGTGGCGGCTGCAGGATCCCAAGGTCATCATCGAGCACTACACGGACGGCACGACCTGGCAGGGCGCGTGGAACACGTTCGCGGCCAACTCGCCGCACAATGGGGAACTCCCGGGAACCTGCGCCCACTTCATCGTTGGACGGGACGGAACGATCTACCAGCTGGTCCATCTGTGGATCCGGTGTCGCCATGCGGTGGGGATGAACTACACGGCGATCGGGATCGAGCATGTCGGGACAAGCGATCAGATGGTGCTCGGGGATGCGGCGCAGATGCACTCGTCCTTGCGACTGACGCTCTGGCTGATGGCGCGGTTCCACATCAACATCGGCAACGTGGTCGGGCACAACGAGACGTTGTACAGCCCGTATCGACTGGAGCTGTACCCGTCGTGGCAGTGCCTCGTGCACGCCGACTTCCCGCACTGGGCCATGAGGAAGTACCGCACCCGCCTGCGCGATCTGGCCAGCAGGCGGGGCGTGCCGGTCGGCAAAGGGCCTGTGTGGACGAACAAGTACGGGTGTTGAGGACGTCGGAGCCGCGGTCCTTGCCTGCGGGCGTCCGGAGAGGCAGGATTGACCGGAGGGGGTCTGGATGGGGAAGGTCCTCACGTTGCCCGAGCGCCAGGACGCTAAGGGCGGATGGTATCAGGTGCTCAGGGAAGTCTGCTACGGCTGCGGTTGTAGCTACCTCTCCGCCGAGGACGACCACGATCTCGTCTGGGAACCGGGTCGCGAGGTTCAGAGCAGCTGTATGGACGAGCTCTGCGAGTGTCACACGGCGCCGGTGAACGGCGAACGACGCGACTGACGCGTCGCCGGGGGGGGGTCATCGCGGAGCACGTCGGCCGCTGGACATGGCTGCTTCGATGGAGCGTCAGACTCGGCGCGGCCGGATGGAGTCACGCTGAGAGAGATCTCGTCTCGTCGCGGAGCCCGTGCTGCGCTGGGCGACCCTCACAGAAGGGGACCTGGATGGCTGCACCTACGAGACGAGGCGTCGGCTTGGCGCTGCTCACGTTGGCGATCGGACTGGCGATCGTCGCCGTGACGATCCTTCCCGGAGCGGCGACTCCCGCCGTGAACAGCACGAGCACGGTGCTCGCCCGGGGAACGGACCAGTCGAACGGGACGCTCACGCTCCAGCGCGGCACCGATGTGGTCACCGTGATGAACACGTTCGCGGCCGCCACCACAACGACGTCCGCCGGTTCGTCCGGCTGGCACTCGCACCCGGGCGGGGCGATCGTCGTGGTCGCACAGGGCGAGATCACGATCTACAGGTCGGTCGGCAGCCAGTGCGACTCGACCACCTACACCGCCGGACAGTCGTTCGTCGAGCGCCCGGCCGACGTGCAGGATGGCGTGAACACCGGCACCATCGAAACGATCGTGTACGTCACGTTCCCCGGTGTTCCTGTCGGCGGCTCGCCCCGGATCGACGTTCCGACCGATCCCGGCACCTGCCCCGGTATCTGAGGATCGGCCCGGCGGTAGCCCCGCTCCCGGGGCTACCGCCGCCGGTCGCCGTTCCTGTAGTCCCAACGGGGTTCGAACCCGTGTCTCCACCTTGAGAGGGTGGTGTCCTAGGCCTCTAGACGATGGGACCGTGCGCGCGATCAGGACGGCGCACAGGATATCAGCGGGTCTCACCTGCCTTGCTCTCGAGCGCTTCAGCGGGCGACGCTTCTCTCCGTATGGCGGAACGCGTCAGAGCTCGGCTTCCGATCTCGGCGATCGTAGCCGTCGCGATCACCGTGGCCGCGATCGCGTTGCTGGCGCTCGTCGTGGTTTCCGCGAGGTATCCGTTGCCCATCGTCATCGGCGCGCGACGCGTCCCGCTGTTCGCCGGACTGACGCTTTCGGCCGCGTTGGGGACGGCCGCCGTCGCGTCGGATCCACCGTCCCGGCACCCGAGTCTCGTGATGCCGCTCAGGCAGCGATACCTGATCCTCCTGTGGTGGATCGGGGTTTCCGCAGCGCTCGCATCGCTTTCGTTCGCCGCGTGGAAGGCCTGGGGAGTCATCGCGATGTTCGCTTCGCTCTTCGCCTTGGTGAAGGTGCTGCAGGTCGCGGGCTTCATCAAGCAGGATCGCTCGGTTCGCGTGTGGCACCCGTTCGCGGCGATCATGGCGTTGTTCCTTGCCGTGGCGGGGATCTTTGCATTCGTCGGTCGGCCCAACCTCCCGCCCCCGATCCAGGCCGCGATGGTTGCGTATCAGGATGGTCGCGATGGGCAGATGCCCGCGAGTCGCCCGGCTCCGAAGGTCTCGGCGACCGGTCTGACCTTACGGGCGAGTGGGGATGTGGATCTCGGCGGCCTTCCGGCAACGCTGTTCTCCTACGACGATCGGGAGGGGAGCCGGGTCGACATCTATGAGGCCGATATCGGTTTCCCAGCTCCGCAGGGGTCGGTCGGCGTCGAGGATCCGGCGGGATGGTTACTGGAGTCGTACCGGCTGTCTCTGCGGACCGGACCGAGAGGGAGCAACTTCCTCGTGGTCAGCTGGTCGACCGATGCCGTCGACCGGATCGCCGATGCCCTCGCCACTCAGTCCTAGCCTTGATCGCTGGTGTGCCGACGGGCCGGCGCCCGCGATACTGATGGTCATCCGCCCGGCAGCTCCTTATGGAGCTGCCGGGCTGTCTCGACGTACCCGAGCGATTCGTAGAGACGACGTGCGACGTGGTTGTCGCCGTAAACGTTGAGGCCCGCGCGCGCGAACCCGCGCGCGCGGGCCTCCGCCTCGAACGCATGCATGATCGCGCGGCCCCAGCCCTTTCCGCGCTCGTCCTCGTCCACCGTGATGTCGTAGATCCACGCCATCGTCGGGTCATCGGTCGACGGACCGAACCACAACACGCCGACCCGCTCGCCATCGCTCGGGTCCTCGGCCGTCAGAAGTGCGTGGCCCGGCGTCTCGACGCCTTCTGCAAGGAGCGAGGCGAACGAGGATCGGGAAGCTTCGAGGGCGGCATCGCCGACGGCCTTCCCGTTCCGCTCGAGCTCGGCCGCGTAGTCGTCGATCGCCCACTCGAGATAAGCGTCGAACTCGTCGGCGAGCATGGGGCGAAGGACGGTGGTCCGACCCAGACCCAGCAAGAGGTGCTCGGTGCCGATGTGTTGATCTCCGAGCTCACGGGCTTCGAGGAGTGAGAGCTCGAGGACCTTCTTGGCGCGGGGCGTGAACGGGATGTGTCCTGTCGGCGAAGTCCGTCCGCGTCCGACGATCTTCTCGATCTCTACACGGACCGACGGCAAGGAGATCCCGAGGGTCGCGAGCGCTCGCGCGCCGACCCCCTCGCCTTCGGCGAGCAGACCGAGCAAGAGATGCTCGGTCCCGATGTAGTCATGGTCGAGGCGTCCAGCTTCCTCTTGGGCGAGCACGATCACGCGACGAGCGCTTTGCGTGAACCGTTCGAACACGTCGCCTCAGTTCTCTCCCTGGTCGCGGGTGAAGCCGAGCTCGCCGTCGAACTCCTGCAACTTCTCGATGTGCATCCACCGGTGCCGACGGGAGATCCGCGTGAGCAGCTGGTAGACGTCCTCGTCCGGGAGATCGCCGGGGTTCTCTTTGATGATGAACCGGCATCGGAAGTGATCCCCGGTCTCCGTGAGGGCGCCGGTCGGGGGAAAGACCTTCGTGCCACGCGACGAGATCATCTTGAGTGACAACCGCGTGTCGTGCGTGAGCTCCATCATCGAGGCCCCGAGCTCGGACGCGGAGAGCGGCGACTCGACGAAGACGTCCAGGCCGACGACCGCGCGGGACGTCGCCTTCACGTAATCGGGGTCTGGATCGAGCTTCGGCAGGACCACCGGTTTCACATCGCGCACCGTCCAGGTCTGGGTCCGCTTCCCGAGGTTCCCGATGATCGCGTCGGTGTACTCGGTGGTGGGGGTGCCCCGGTCGTAGCCGACGACGTCACCGGTCAGCACGCCCGATTCCAGCGTGACGAAGACTGCGTGTTCGATCGCGGATGCTTGGTCGAACAGCCCCAGGTGCCGGAGCATCAGGACCGCCGACAGGAGCACGGCCGTCGGGTTGATCACGTTCTTGCCTGCGTACTTCGGCGCCGACCCGTGCACGGCCTCGAAGATCGCGACCTCGTTCCCCACGTTCGCGCTGGGCGCGAACCCGAGGCCCCCGATCAGGGCGCTCGATTCGTCCGACAGGATGTCGCCGTTCATGTTTGTCATGACGAGAACCTCGAACTGCTCGGGACGTTTGACCAGCTGGTGCGCGGCGTTGTCGACGATGACGTGCCACGGCTCGATCTCCGGATAGTCGGGGGCGACCTTCTCGAACGCTCGCTTCATCTCGCCTTCGGAGAACTTCAGGATGTTGGCCTTGGTCGCGCAGGCGACCTTCGTCCGACCCTCGCTCCGGGCGTACTCGAACGCGAACCGCGCGATCCGCTCGGAACCCTTCGCGCTGATCAGCTTGAGCGCTTGGGCGACGCCGGGGGTCTGCATGTACTCGATCCCAGCGTAGAGGTCCTCGACGTTCTCCCGGACCACGACCAGA
>VAYF01000329.1 GCA_005883885.1 Actinomycetota bacterium
CCGTGCAGCTGGGGAACCGTCACGTGGGATTCGTCGAGGACCACCAGGTAGTCGTCGGGGAAATAGTCGAGCAAGGTGAACGGCGCGGTGCCCGGCCCCCGCCCGTCGATGTGGCGTGAGTAATTCTCGATGCCGCTGCAGAAGCCGACCTCGCGCAGCATCTCCAGGTCGTAGGTGGTGCGCATCCGCAGGCGCTCGGCCTCGAGCATCTTGCCCTGCTCCTCGAGCCAGCGGAGCCGCTCGTGCAGTTCCTCCTCGATCGTCACGATCGCGTGCTTCATGCGGTCCTCGCTGGCGACGTAGTGCGAGGCCGGGAACGTCGTGTGATCCACGATGTCATCCTTCACGATCTCGCCCGTGGTGGGATCGAACTGACTGATCCGCTCCACGGTGTCGCCCCACCATTCGATCCGGTAGCCGGCCTGTTCGTACGGTGGGAAGACCTCGAGCGTGTCGCCGGTGACGCGGAACGTTCCGCGCGAGCGGCTGACCTGGTTGCGCTGGTACTGGATGTCGACCAGCCGCTGCATGGCGAAGTCCATGGGGACCTCGGTCCCGCGATAGACGCGCAGCAGCTGGCCCTCGTACTCCTCCGGGGAACCCAGGCCGTAGATCGCGGAGACGCTGGCGACGATCAAGACGTCGTTCCTGCTGAGGAGGGCGGCCGTGGCCGAGTGCCGGAGCCGCTCGATCTCCTCGTTCACCGAGCTGTCCTTCTCGATGTACGTGTCCGTCTGCGGCACGTAGGCCTCGGGTTGGTAATAGTCGTAATAGCTGACGAAGTACTCGACCGCGTTGTCGGGGAAGAACTCCCGGAACTCGTTGGCCAGCTGCGCCGCGAGCGACTTGTTGGGCGCCATGACCAGCGTCGGCCGCTGGATCCGCTCGATCACGTGGGCGATCGTGAAGGTCTTCCCCGTCCCGGTGGCGCCCAGCAACGTGACGTGCGGCTCGCCGCCCTGGACGGCCGCGGTCAGCTGGTCGATGGCCAGCGGCTGGTCGCCGGCGGGCTCGAAGTCGGAGACGACGCGGAACGGGGGCACGCAGTCAGTGTAGGCGCGGTCGCCGACACGCCCTACACCCACGCAGAAGGAGACCGTTGGCCCTTGCGGACGCTTCACCCCCTGCGTGATGATGCAACCCTTCGGACCTGGGAGGGACCGCCATGCGACGCACGATCACGGTCATCGTTCTGAGCGTCGTCGCATGCGGGGTGTTCGTTGTCCCGCCCGCCGCGGCATCGGCTCCGAGCTGGCCGGCCACCTTCCGGGGGCTGACCGATCAGCAGCTTCTCCCGATCCAGCTGGACGTGGTCCAGCTGCAGGACGGAGGCCTGGGCCTGAGTGACCTTTCCCTCGAGCTCGAGATCTCGTGTCCCACGGGCGACCGGATCGGGCTCGGGACGGGCGTCTTCTACTTCCCCGCGCTCCCGCTCGACGGTCATAGCCTCAAGATCGACGAGATCTACGGGAACGAGGCGTTCCACCTGAGCGCCCGGGTGGGCGCCAACAGGGTCCGGGGGACGGTGACCATGGCGCTCGCCGCGTTCACGCCCGACGAGCAACTCGAGCGGTGCGACGCGCCGACACAGCGATTCACCGCCGAGCGGGTCGCGGACTCCGTGGGATCGGGCCTCGCCGCTCGCTCGCCCCTGGTGCAAACGCGGTTCCTCGTCCGTTCGGGCGGCGTATCCGCGAAGCGTTCTATCGAGTTCGGGTCCGCGCCACGGCCACTCGCGGCCGGCGTCCTGCAATATCGGGGGAAGACGGCACAACACCTCCCGATCGACTTCCGCGTCCGAGGCACGCCCGGCCGGGGTTCCCTCGCCGACGCGGGGTTCGCACTCCGGATCCGGTGCGATGACGGCATGTCCGGCGGAGCGTGGGGGTTCGGGATCACGTGGATCGGCGGTGGCCCACCGGTACGCGACGGATCATTCGCGATCGACGACGTCGAGTTCGACCAAGCGTTCCATTGGTCGGGTCACCTTGGCACGCTGCGTGCCCACGGCCGGATCGCCTTCGAGCTGCCGGCGTTCACACAGGACGAGCAGCTCCAGCGGTGTGGGTCGGGCTCCGTCCGGTGGCGGGCGCACGCCGTCTGATCCTCGGACTCACATCCGGCCGGCGGCGATGATCCGGTCCAGGAACGCACGGGTCTCAGGCTCCCCGGGCTCGCGGAAGATCCGCTCCGGCGGACCATCTTCCAGGATCCGGCCCTCGTGGAGGAAGGCCACCCGCCTGGCGACGTCGCTCGCGAACCCCATCTCGTGGGTGGCGATCACCATCGTCATCCCTTGATCGGCGAGCTCCCGGATCGCGTCGAGGACCTCGGCCACCAACACGGGATCGAGCGCGCTGGTGACCTCGTCGAGGAGCATCACATCGGGATCCATCGCGAGCGCCCTGGCGACGGCCACACGCTGTTGCTGTCCACCCGACAGGCGATCGGGGTACTCGTCGGCCTTGTCGACCAGACCGAACCGCTCGAGCAGGTGGCGCGCGC
>VAYF01000330.1 GCA_005883885.1 Actinomycetota bacterium
GCCGTCCATCACGCCGGGCACGCCGTTCATGTCGGTGCCGATGCAGAGATGCTCGGGACCGGCGAGCCCGGCGACGTGTCGGGCATGGGCGACGAGGGCGCCGACGTCGGCGACGCCGTGCCCGCGGTGATGGAACGGCCACAGACCGATCGCGCCGCCCGTCGAGGCGATGGCGCGGATCTCCTCGTCGGTGAGGAAGCGGGCGAAGTCGTCGAGCGCACGGGCACCGCTGTGCGACGACACGACCGGACGGCTGGTGACCTCGACCGCGGCCCGCAGCGTCGCCGTGTCGGCGTGCGCGAGGTCGACGAGCATGCCCAGCTCGTTCATGCGCCGCACGACGGGCGCACCAGCGGCGGTGAGGCCGGGTGCCCGCCGGTGCCGCACCGGGAAGCGGGCGATGTAGCCGTGCCAGGGGAGGCACGTCGTTCCCAGCTCGTTGTCGGCCATGTGCACGATGACGAGGACGCGCACCCCGCGGCGATGGGCCTCGTCGACGCGCGCCACGTCGCCGCCGAGGAAGTCGCCCCCCTCGACGCCGAGGATCACGCCGAGCCCGTCGCCGTCGAGATCGCCCGCGTCGCGGACGATCCGCGCCCCGCTGGCGGCAGCCTGGCGCTCGATGTCGTCGAGCTGGAGGTTGACGGCCCGCCAGGGCCCGCCGCGGTACCAGCGGGTGACGACCGGGTCGCCGACCGCCTTGGCCACGACGCAGTCGACCCCGGCGTCGCGCAGCGCCGCGAGCCCGACGTCGGGCGGCATGGTCGCCCGGTTGACGAACCGGTAGATCCGGGCGAACGGCTGCGGCACGAACCCGGGCGCGTGTACGTGCGTGTCGAGCACGAATGCGTCGCGGTGAAGCCGTTCTGCGGCGGTCGTCGGCACTAGTTGACCTTGCGGTCGTGGCCCTCCCAGTAGGGCTGGCGCAGCTTGAACTTCTGCAGCTTGCCGGTGGCGGTGCGGGGGAGGGAGTCGCGCACCTCCACCGTCGTCGGGCACTTGAAGTGGGCCAGGCGCCCCCGCGTGAAGTCGATGAGGGCGGCCTCGTCGGCCTCTTCGCCGGCGCGGAGGACCACGAGCGCCTTCACGGTCTCACCCCACTTCTCGTCGGGGACACCGATCACCGCGACCTCGGCGACGGCCGGGTGCTGGTAGAGGCAATCCTCGACCTCGATCGAGGAGACGTTCTCGCCGCCCGAGATGATCACGTCCTTCTTGCGGTCGGCGATGACGACGTACGGTCCGTCGAGGTAGGCACCGTCGCCGGTGTGGAACCAGCCGTCGACGATGGCCTTGGCCGTGTCCTCGGGCTGCTCCCAGTAGCCCTCGAACACATGGTTGGAACGGGCCAGCACCTCGCCCTCGCCGTCGACCTCGATGCGCACGCCGACGGCGGGGGTTCCCGCGCGGCTGAGCCGGCGGGCCCGCTCGGCGGGGTCGAGGCCGTCGTACTCGACGGGCGCGCGGTTGATCGTGAGCAAGGGCGCCGTCTCGGTGAGGCCGTAGATCTGCACGAACTCCCAGCCGAGCTCGCCCTCGACGCGTGCGATGACCTTCGACGGCGGCGGCGCCCCGGCCACCACCATGCGGACCTGGCCGCGGCCGGGCACGGCCTCCCCGCGCTCGCGACGGGCCGCGGCCGCGTCGAGGATGGCGGCGACGACGGCTGGCGCGCCGCACAGCAGGGTGACGCCGTGGGCGTCGACCCGGCGCAGGATGTCCTCACCGTCGACCTTGCGTAGTACGACGTGGCGGGCGCCCATCGCCGTCAGCGCGTAGGGCATGCCCCAGCCGTTGCAGTGGAACATCGGGAGCGTGTGCAGGTAGACGTCGCGGTCGC
>VAYF01000331.1 GCA_005883885.1 Actinomycetota bacterium
GTGCTTGTCCGCGACCTTCAGCGCCGCGACCACGTTGATCCCCGACGAGGGACCACAGAGCATCCCCTCCTCGCGAGCCAACCGGAGTGCCATCGCCAGCGCATCGTCGGTGCTCACGACCACGATCCCGTCCATCAGGTCGAGGTCGAGGTTCGGCGGGATGATCCCGTCGCCGATCCCGGGCACGCCATGCGTCCCCCATCGCTGTTCGCTGATCAGCGGGGCCTCGGACGGCTCCACCGCGTACGCCTGCACGGCGGGGTCGTGCGCCTTGAGCGCCCGAGCAACCCCGGTGATCCAACCGCCGGTGCCCTGCGCGGCGACCACCGCGTGGACGTCGCCGTTGGTCTGCTCCCAGATCTCCTCACCGGTCACGGCCTGGGCGGCCGGGTTGTCCGGGTTCTCGAACTCGCCGGGGAAGTAGTAGCGGCCCGGGTCGCTCGCCACGATCTCGTGCATCTTCGCGAGCGCCAGGTCGATGTCGGTGCCGGAACCGGGGGTCAGGACGAGCTCCGCACCGTAGGTTTCGATCATGCGCTTGCGTTCGGGGCTCATCCCCTCGGGCATCACGATCACGCACGGGTATCCCTTGATCGCCGCCACGGCCGCACACGCGATCCCCGCGTTGCCGGTGGTGCACTCGATCACGCTCATCCCGGGTGTGAGCTCGCCCCGGCGCTCGGCTTCGGTCAGCATCCGCGCGTAGATCCGGTCCTTGACCGATCCGGTGGGCCCGTACCACTCCACCTTCGCGAAGAGCTCGACGTCCGGGGCTACCCGAGCGAGCCGGACGAGCGGTGTCCGCCCGATCGCATCCAGGAGCGAATCGGCCGGCCCTCGGTAGCGCTCCCAGTCACTGCTCATGCCTCGCCCCTCATCCCACGTTGCGCGCTCGCTCGACGTACCCGAGCCGGTGGGAGATCGCGTCGGCCGCCTCCATCGCGAAACGGGCCATCCGCGGCAGGTCGATCCCGCGCATCCGGAAGGCGGGCCCGCTCACCGAGGTCGCCGCGACCACCCGGCCGTCGGCCTGCCGCACCGGGGCCGCGACCGCGTTCAGTCCTTCCTCGAGCTCCTCGATCGTCTGCCCGTACCCCGTCCTGACGATCTCCTCGAGCTGCGTCCGAAGCACCGCAGGATCCACGATCGTCCGCTCTGCCAGCCGCTCGAGGGGTTCGCTCAGATGACGCTCGCGATCCTCGAGCGGCTCGAACGCAAGCAGCACCTTGCCATTCGAGGTGCAGTGCAACGGCGTCCTGCGTCCGATCCAGCTCACGGCGACCACCGAACGGGTACCCGTGACCTGGTCGATGTACACCACGGAGTCGCCGGAGATGACACCCAGGTTGACCGTCTCGCGCGTCCGCTCGGCGAGGCCCTCCAGGACCGGATGCGCTTCGCGCACGATGTCGAGCCCGGCCATCGCCGCGCCCGCCAACCGGACCAGGCCGAAGCCCAGCCGGTACTTCTCGTTCACGGGGTCACGCTCCAACAGCCCGCGCTCGGCGAGGGTCGACACGAGCCGTGACGCCGTTGCCTTGTGCACGTCGAGCCGCCGGCCCAGCTCGGAGACGCCCAGCTCGCCAGCCTCGGCGATCAGCTCGAGCGCGGTCACGGCGCGGCGGACCGATCGCAGGTTGCCACCGTCTTCGTCGCGCACCGTGCAACTCCCGAGGTGAGGCGCAACGTTCGACGC
>VAYF01000332.1 GCA_005883885.1 Actinomycetota bacterium
TGAGAACACCCCACCGTCCGTGTGCGCCTTGACGGAGTTCGTTCACACCGGGCTCGTCGTCTTCTCCCTCAGCCTCTCATGCGGAGTCTGGCTCCCGCGGCCTCTGTAGAGCCGGTCGTAGTTGTAGAAGTCCTCCCACTCCTTTGGCGGCCCGCCGCGATCTCACCATGGGAGCCTCGCTGATGTAGAGGTGGAACATCGGCGGCTCCGAGGTCCACAATCTGGCGCGATGGCTACCTGCGCTACCTGTGGCGCTCCTGTTCCCGAGGCCGCACGCTTCTGCCCGACCTGCGCCGCGCCGGTAGGTACCGGTCCCGACCAAAGCGAACGGAAACTGGCGACGGTCGTCTTCGCCGACCTGGTGGGCTCGACGGAGCTCGGCGGTTCCCAGGACCCGGAGCGAACGAGGGCGACGCTCGATCGGTTCTACGAAGCTATGGCCGCCGAGATCGAGACCGCAGGCGGGACCATCTAGAAGTTCGTCGGCGACGCCGTCATGGCCGTGTTCGGCGCCCCGTCATCGCTCGAGGATCACGCCGAGCGCGCGCTTCACGGGGCGCTGGCGATGCAGCGAAGTCTGCACGAACTCTTCGGCGAGACGCTCGCGCTGCGGATCGGGGTCAACACGGGTGAGGTCGTCGTCGGCAAGCCGCGCGAAGGCAGCTCCTTCGTCACGGGCGACCCGGTCAACGTGGCAGCGCGACTGGAGCAAGCCGCGGAGCCGGGCGAGGTCCTCGTCGGCGAGAGAACGATCGCGACCGCGCGTGGAGCGTTCGAGTTCGGAGAAGCTCAAACGATCGAGGCCAAGGGGAAGCCGGGAGGGGTCGAGTGCCGACGCCTCGTGCGCGGACTCTCGCTCATGCGACCGCGCGGTGTCGGAGGCCTTCGCCGGGCCTTCGTGGGCCGTGACGAAGAGATGGAGGTGCTCGAGCGAGCCTACGCGGAGGTCGAGGACCGGCGGGAACCGCAACTCGTAACGATCCTCGGGGATGCGGGGGTCGGCAAGACAAGGATCGTGCGCGAATTCTGGGAAGGGCTGGGCGACCGCTCGCCCGAGACGCTGCGGCGGACCGGACGGTGTCTCTCCTACGGCCAGGGCATCACGTACTGGCCGCTCGCGGAGGTGTTGAAGGAGCATCTCGGGATCTTCGAGAGCGATTCGCCGGCGATGGTGCTCGAACGCCTCGGCTCGCGCGAGATCTTGGGACTGACGCTCGGGCTGGATGTGGCCCACGGGCTCCACCCACTCGCCGCCCGTGACCGCTTCCAGGACGCGTGGGTCGAGTTCCTCGAGGAGATCATCGCGGAGCGACCCGCCGTCGTGCTGATCGAGGACGTCCACTGGGGCGAGGAGCAGCTGCTCGATCTCCTGGAACGAGTCGTCCGCGACACGCGTGGACCCCTCCTGCTGATCGCGACCGCGCGGCCAGAGTTCCTCGAACAGCGACCCAGGTGGGGAGCCCGGATCCGCGCCACGACGCTGGAACTCGAGGCGCTCTCCTCGGAGGACGCGGTCCGGATGCTCGACGAGCTGCTCGGCGGGACGTTGCCGGCGGGGCTGCGCGAGCTGGTCGTCCAACGTGCGGAGGGGAACCCGTTCTTCGTCGAGGAGGTGCTCGGGACCTTGATCGACCGGCAGCTGCTCGAACGGCAGAACGGGTCGTGGCGCTTGGCGGAGCTGCCTTCGGACTTCGCCGTTCCAGACACCGTCCAAGCAGTCGTCGCGGCCCGGGTCGACCTGCTCGAACCGGCCGAGAAACAGGCCTTGCAGGCTGCGTCCGTGATCGGCCGGATCTTCTGGGCCGGCCCCATCTACGACCTCGTTCAGGGCGCAGAGCCGGATCTGCGGATCCTCGAGGAGCGCGACTTCATCCGACGCCGGCCCGGCTCCACGGTCCCGGGGGACCGCGAGTACGCGATCAAGCACGCGCTCACCCGCGAGGTCGCGTACGCGAGCCTGCCGAAAGCGAAACGGGCGAGGCTGCACGCCGCGTTCGCGCGATGGATCGAACGGACCGGAGAAGGGCGGGACGAGTACACGCCCCTCCTCGCGCACCACTACGCCGAGGCTGTCGGAGCAGACGACTCCGATCTGGTGTGGGCGGGGGAAGAGCTAGAGCTTGGAGAGCTGCGGGCGTCCGCGCTCGTGTGGCTCCGGCGCGCAGCCGAAGCCGCGATCGGACGTTTCGAGATCGACGACGGCCTCACGTTGCTCCACCGCGCTCTCGCCCTCGAGCCGGACCAGGCCGACCAAGCTGACCTCTGGCGAGAGATCGGACGCGCGAACGTGTTCAAGTTTGACGGCGAGGCCTTCTGGACGGCGATGCTGAGCTCGCTTGAGGGCACGACCGACCCAGCAACCGTGGCGGACACGTACAGCCTCCTCGCGTTCCATACCGCGACGCGCGCCGCGATGTGGAAGCGCCGACCGGACCGTGATCTGATCGCAGGATGGATCGATCAGGCACTCGAGCTCTCCGAACCGGATGCGCCGGCGCGGGCCCGGGCGCTGATCGCGCGCACGTACTTCGACCGGGAAGGATCCGGCGAGGCGGCGCGAGAGGCCAGCGACCTCGCCGATCGCCTGGGGGACATCGAGCTGCGTTCGTGGGCATGGGGTGCACGTTCCGAGGTGGCCTACTCCCGGGGCGAATATCACGAAGCGTTCGATTGGGTCCGGCACCGATTCGCCATCGTGCCGACCTTGACCGATCCAGACCACATCGCGTTGATCTACATGTTCGGACTCCCCGCATGCCTTGCGACCGGGCGCTTCCAGGAGGCGCGCGGGATCTCGAAGGCCCACGACGAGGTGACGGGGAACCTCACACCGCATCATCGGATGCATGCAGCCTGGCTGTTGCTCGCCGTCGAGCAAGCGGGCGGCTACTGGGATGCAGTGCGCAACCTCACGCCGCGCGCGGAATCGGCGGTCGCTGCCAACATCGCAACGCCATGCTCGTCCA
>VAYF01000333.1 GCA_005883885.1 Actinomycetota bacterium
TGACGACGCCGTTCGCAACGGCGTAGCCGAGATGCTCGAGCACGTCGTACAGGGAACCGTCGACGGGCATGCGGGCGACCTCGCTCGCCGAGACGCGCGACGTCGACACGATGTCGCGCGAGAACACGACCGGCCGGCCATCCGCCGTCCGAACGCGCTCGAGGATGACGACCGGATCGCCGACCGCGAGATCGAGATCGAGGCCGACCCGTTCCGAAGCTGCTTCCGTGTGCACGGCGATCTGCATCGTGCCGGGACGCATCCCCGCGGCTCGGATCGCCTCGGTGACCCCGAAGTTCACATCGAGGTTGTTGCGGAGCCGCGGCCGTCGCGTGGCGTAGGTACCCGCACCGCGCGTCCTCGTCACGAACCCGTCTTCCTCGAGGGACCGCAACGCCTCTCGGAGCGTCGGTCGGGAGACGCCGAGCTCGTCGGCCAGATCGGGTTCCGCAGGCAGCTTCGCGCCGGGAGCGACCCGACCGGATGCGATCCGGGCGGCCAATTCGTCGCGGACGCTGAACGAGAGTCGCTTCTTCACCATGCCTCCTGGCGGAACAGGGAGGGTAGCTTTGTCTGACAAAGCCCGTCAAACCTGCCCGTGGAACGGCGTCCGTCCGTAGGGTAGACGCGTGGATGTGCTGCTCGCGGTCGGCGGAGGTCGACTCGATATGCTCGGCGGCGGGTGGGATGGATGGCCGCTCCTCGGCGCGATCGTGGCGCTCTGGATCGGCAGGCGGATCCTGCAGGTCTCCTGGGGAGTAGGCCTCCTCATCGGTGTCCTCGCAACCGCTCTCGCCCTTCCGACCATGGTCCACGCGTGGGGGATCGTGCCCACCGCGGGGCTCATCCTCGCGCTCACGATCGTGCTGTGGATCGGACGCGGCCGGGGTTCGGCGAACCGGAACAGCGCCGTTTGACAGACAAACCCCGGTTGTGGCTCCATACGCGCCGAGAGCCCGGCTGTGGTCGAGAGAGGAGGGGCCCATGTCGGAACGCAAGGTCGGCTCCGTCACCTACCAGGAGGTTGGTGAGGAATACTTCAAGCAGCGCGGTCTGCGGCGCCACGCGGGGATGTGGTCCCTCTGGGCACTCGGGGTCGGCGCCGTCATCTCCGGCGAGTACTACGGCTGGAACTTCGGTCTCAGCACCGGTGGGTTCGGCGGCCTGCTCGTGGCCGGCGCGATCATGGCCGTCATGTACTACGGCCTCGTCTACTCGATCGCCGAGATGTCGCCGGCCCTCCCGCACACAGGCGGCGCGTACTCCTTCGCGCGCTCGGCGATGGGTCCGTGGGGCGGGTTCCTCACCGGGCTCGCCGAGAACATGGAGTACGTGATCACGCCCGCGGTGGTCGTCGGTGCGATGGGTCTGCTGATGCAGACCGTCGTCGTGGGCCTGTTCGACGTCGGGGGTAAGTTCGCCGCGGACGGCACCGTCACGAACATCGCCTGGTGGAACAGCCTGCCCTTCTGGTGGGCGGTCTTCTACATCATCTTCGTCGGCGTCAACATCATCGGGATCGAGGCCACGATGCGCTTCACGGTCACGATCACGGTGTTGTCGCTGGTCGTGTTGGCCTTCTTCTTCGTCGCCGCGCTCGTGTCGGGGAAGATCGGCGCGAGCAACTGGACGAACATCCCCAAGGGAGGCGGCGATAGCCCGCTCGCGGCTGGGGGAGGCCCCTGGTTCCCCTTCGGGATCAGCGGCATCTTCAAGGCCCTCCCGTTCGCGATCTGGTTCTACCTGGCGATCGAGGAGGTGCCACTGGCGGCAGAAGAGTCGATGGACCCGCGCCGGGACGTCCCCAGAGGATCGGTCCTGGCGCAGCACACGCTGGTGATCGCGGCCATCCTGACGCTCTTCATCAACACTGCCCTGCCCGGCGGCGCCTTCCTCTTCGGAGGGTCGGCGTTCCCGCTGCTGGATGGCTTCAAGGCCATCTTCGCGGGCGAGAAGATCGCGTACTTCTTCGGCCTGCTGTTCATGATCGGGCTGATCGCGAGCTTCTTCACGATCATCTTCGCGTACGGCCGGAACACCTACTCGCTGTCGCGCGCCGGGTACTTCCCGAAGTTCCTGTCGAAGACGCACGGGACGCGGAAGACCCCCCATGTCGCGTTGATCGCGGGGGCGGTCGTCGGGTACGCCGTCGCGCTGTTCGTGTTCATCCTGCAGGAGAACGATCTGGGGGCGAAGATCGTCGCGGCGCTCCTGAACATGGCGGTGTTCGCGGCGGTGATCTCGTACATCCTCCAATCCACCTCGTTCGTGATCTTGCGGCAGAAGCTGCCGAACATCGAACGCCCCTACCGCAGCCGTTGGGGCATCCCGGGCGCCGTCGTCGCGGGATCCCTCGCGGCGATCGCGCTGGTGTCGATCTTCCTGAACGACGCCTACCGGCCCGGTGTGTACGGGGTCGCCGTGTATTACGTGCTCGGCGTTCTCTACTTCGTGATCGCCGGCCGGCACCGTCTGGTGCTC
>VAYF01000113.1 GCA_005883885.1 Actinomycetota bacterium
TGAATCCCGTCATGGCAGATTCGAGCAGAGGAACCGCCCTGTCGGGGTCTCCGAGGGCCGCGGCGGCACGGCCTTCGAGCCGTGCGGCATAGAGATCGAGCGGGGGGACCCCCGCCCACGAGGCATGCATCCGGGATCGGTCGACGATCTCGTCGGCTTCGTCCCAGGCTCCCTGCTCCGAGATCACCTCGCACCACGCCTCGAGCACCTCGTCTCGCCCGCGTTTGTCGTGGGCGACGCCGGGGCGCTCCAGGAGGACGCGAGCCTCGTCGTACATCGATCGTCGCGACAGGAGGCGCGCCTGCCACAACGTGAGGACGGGGTCGAGTCGTTCTTCGGTCTTCTCCAGCCACCTGACCAAACGGAGGTACCCGTCCGCGGTCCCTCTGTCGCCCCGGGCATCGTGGATGAACGCGGCGATGGCCAGATGCATGGGCGCGAATCCCGGAGGCGTCTCTCGCCGCTCTCCTAGGAGCTCTTCGGCGAGCGCGACATCGGCGAGCGTCCCGTCCCAGTCGCCGAGGCGGAAACGCGCCGCCGCCCGGAAATCGAGGCAGTACAACCCTTGGATCGGCGAACCCGACGTCGCTTCGTGGAACCCCGTGTCTGCGAGCTCGACGGACTCTCGGTACCGTCCGGTGTCCAGCGCCCACCACGCGGCCATCGCGTGGATGTCTCCCACCTCGTAGGGGTCGGCGAGCTTGGGCGCGAGGTCCAAACGCCGACGAACGGCCTCTTCCATGGCCCCATAGCGCCCGAGCGCTTGGTGGACGGACGTGATCCCGTCGAGCGCCGCCGACTCGAGGTCGACCCGACCGAGACGTTCGGCCATCGCGGCGGCCTCCTCGCCGGTTCGAAGTGCGAGCTCCATCTCGTCGTCGTCCGGCTCCGACCCGCGGTAGGCGAACGGACCGAACGAGCGCGCGACGAGGAGCCTGACCCGTTCCTCGCCGTCACCCGGTCCCGCAGCGGTCAACCCGATCTCCAGGTACCGCTCGCCTTCTTCGCGGGACACGCGATGGCGCATCGTTCCGCGCGCCCTCGTGACGATCTCCAGCGCGGTCGCGCACAGGCGAGCCACGGTCGGTGATCGGTCCGCTTCGGAAGCGCCCTCCGCCTTCGTCCGGAGGTCGATGGCTTCTTTGAGCCGGTCCCAGGCCAGGTCGCCCTGGTACTCGTGGAACGAGGTCATCCCGAGCGCAGCGAGGGCGTCCGAGCGCTCGATCGGCCCTGCCGCGATCGACAACGCCTCGTCCGCGAAGCGCTCGGCCTGTTGGAGCGCGAGCTTCCCCCGCGCTTCATCCGCTGCAAGCATCGAGTACCGGAACGCACGTCGGCGCATGCGCTCCCCCTCCTCCGGGTCCTCGCCGAGCGCCGCGACGCCCCGGTGCGCCTGGATGGAGTGATGCGCAAGGAGCTCCGCGAACTCGCGTTCGCGTTCGCGCGTATGGCGCTCGATCCACCCCGCGACGCGATCGTGCGCTCGCGCACGATCGCGTCGCGGAAGGCTCTCGTACGCGACCTCCTGGGTCAGCACGTGGCGGAACGAGTACTCGCGTTCACCGACGATCATCGACCCGAGTCGCGCGTGGACGAGCCCGCGCCGCTCCAGTCGGGACAGCGCGCCGTCGAGCTCGGTCGCGGAAGGGTCCGGTTCGAGCAAGGATGCCGCCGCGCCGTTCCAGAAGGTCCGGCCGACGACCGAGGCGAGTTGGAGCACACGCTTCTCGAACACGGGCAAGAGATCCATCCTCGCGGCCAAGACCCCTTGCACGGTGTCGGGGATGTCGACGTCCTCGATCGTCGAGTCGGTCTCGCGCTCATGTCCGGTGTCGTCCGACGCACGCTCGTCCACGAGGCGCTGCACGATCTCCTCGAGGAAGAACGGGTTGCCGCCGGCGCTCTCGAGGATCCGCGAACGCAACGAGGACGAGAGCGCCTCGTCGATGAGCAGATCGAGCATCTGGGCCGCCTCGATCGCGGACAGAGGCTCGAGCAACAGGCTCGAGTAGTTCCACCGGCCCCCACCCCATCCCGGATGGCGGGCGGCGAGCTCCGGACGGGCGGGACACACGAACAGGAGCGGTCCCTCACCGTGATCGGCGAGGTCTTCGATGAGCTCGAGCAAGGCGGGATCGGCCCAGTGGATGTCTTCGACGACGGCGACCACAGGTCGCCCGCTGGCCAATGACGAGAAGAAGATCCGCCACGCCTCATGGGTCGCGGTCCGAGCCTCTCGGGGATCCTGCGCGGGGAGCCACGCCGGATCCTGAAGCCCGACCGTGAAGGCGAGCGCTGCCGCGGTCCGCCCCGGTTCCGCATCGCTCACCCCCGGGACCCCCGTCAACAGATCGTCCACGTCCCCGTGGATCCGATCGAGCGCCGTCTCGAGAGGGTCGCTATCGAGGACGCCGGCGTGACCCTTGAGGATCTCGGCGAGCGGCCAGTAGGTCACGCCCTCGCCGTACGGCAGGCATCGGCCGGTGAGGACGAGCGGGGGTTCCGCGATCTCCGCGGTCCAGGACACGAACTCCTCGACGAGGCGCGACTTGCCCACACCGGCCTCGCCGTAGATCGTGACGAGGTGCGGCCGTCGTTCCGCGACCGATCGTTCGAACATGCTCCGCACGACGTCGAGCTCGCGGAGCCGCCCCACCATCTTGGTCCGATACGGGCTGATCGCGCCGCGACGCAAGGCTCCCGGCTCCGTAACCACGTCGTCCTGCACCTCGTACGTTCGGGTGGCCTCCTCTTTCCCTCGGAGCATCAGGGGTCCGACGTCTTCGAGGGTGAGGCCTCGGGCCGCGCGCGCCGTGCGTTCGCTGATCAGGATCTGGCCGGACGTAGCCTGTTGCTCGAGACGAGCGGCGACGTTGACGGCGTCGCCGGTGACGAACCCCTCGCCCAAGCGGGGTGACGTGCGCGCGACGACATCGCCCGTGTTGACGCCGATCCGGATCGCGAGCCGGATCCCGTGGCGTTCCTCCAACACGTCGTTCAGCCGATCGAGGGCTCGGCGCATCCGAAGCGCCGCTCGGAGCGCCCGTGTCGGATCGTCCTCGTGCGCGGTCGGGACGCCGAAGACGGCCATGACCGCGTCACCGATGAACTTCTCGACCGTCCCCCCCTCCGCTTCGAGCTCGACCCGCATGGCGTGGAGGAAGGCATCCAGCACTTCCTTGAGCTGTTCAGGGTCGAGTCGCTCGCCGAGACCGGTCGAGCCGGCGACGTCGGCGAACAAGACGGTGACGAGCTTCCGCTCTTCCCCGACGGGAAGCGCCTCGGACACCCGATGGCCGCACGCCGGGCAGAACGTGACTCCCTGCGGAAGATCGGCACCGCAACGCTCGCAGGTCGCGAGCGCGGCGCCGCATCGCACGCAGAAGCTCGACGCACCCGTGTTCTCTGCACCGCACGTCGAGCACGTCCTCACGTCGCGAGTCTAGGCCCGGTCGATACGGCGGATGCGTCTATGATGCCGACCCGATGCAAGCAACCCTGTTGCCGCCCGGGACCTCGGCCCCCGATTTCGCTCTCCCTTCGACGCTGGACGGGCCGCTGGGCCCGCAAGATCGACGGGGTCATCCGCTGATCCTGGTCTTCTATCCGGCCGACTGGAGTCCCGTCTGCACCGACCAACTGACCCTGTACCAGGAGGTCATGCCCGAGTTCGAGAGGCATGACGCGGCGCTGTTCGGGATCTCGGTCGACGGACGCTGGAGTCACCTGGCCTTCGCCAAGGACCGGAACCTGCGGTTCCCGCTGCTGGCAGACTTCGAGCCCAAAGGCGTCGTGGCTCGCGCCTACGGCGTCTACCGGGCCCAGGACGGCACCAGCGAGCGTGCTCTGTTCGTGATCGATCCGGCCGGGGCCGTGAGCTGGAGCTACGTCTCGCCGACCGACGTGAATCCAGGAGCGGACGGCATCCTGCGAGCGCTCGAGGATCTCGCTGCGAAAGGGGTCACACGATGAGAGCCACGCGATGGGAGGCCACCCTGGTCCTGCCGGTGTCGGAGGATCGGGATCACATCCAGGGACCGGGCGAAGCGCCGGTGACCCTCGTGGAGTACGGCGACTACGAGTGCCCGTATTGCGGGGAGGCCTATCCCATCGTCAAGGAGATCCAGGAACGGATGGGGGAGCAGCTGCGGTTCGTCTTCCGCAACTTCCCGATCAGCACGGCCCATCCGCACGCCGAGTTCGCCGCCGAGGCGGCCGAAGCTGCGGCCGCCCAAGGCCGGTTCTGGGAGATGCATGACCATCTGTACGAGCACCAGCAGCGTCTGAGGGTCGACGACCTGCGCTCCTACGCTCGAGCGATCGAGCTCGACCTCGACCTGTTCGACAAGGAGTTCGAGGAACACGTCCACGCGGACCGCGTGCACGAGGATTTCCTGAGCGGTGTTCGCAGCGGCGTGAACGGCACGCCCACCTTCTTCATCAACGGGATCCGGCACGATGATCCCTACGACTTCGAGACGCTGCTCACGGCGCTCAACGGTGCGATCGGCGCGGGGGCTGACCATGGAGGATCTTGAACCACAAGACGCGAACGAGGATGACGAGCTCGAGGCCGAGATCATGCGGACGGATCACGCGTTCGCATCGGAGTCGGTCGGCACCACCGCCGAAGAGGCTCTGGAAGGCGAGACGCTCGATCAGCGCTTGGCTGAGGAACGACCCGAGCGTCCGGGGACGGACGAGGTCCTCGCGGTCGTCGACGAGGGGCTGTCCGACGACGAAGAGGAACTGGTCGGCGAGGCCGTCGTCGAACGGGCGTGAGCCCACGCTTGTCAGACGCCCCGGGTCGCCCGACGATGGCCTCATGGCAACGGATCGGAACGTCGTCGACTGGGGAGACGAACCGATCGCCGGCTGGCGCATCTGGAACCTCTCGAACGACGCCGCGGCGCCGCGGCTGCTTCCCGCGGGTTCGGGCGTGGGCGATGTCTGGCAACCGATGCAGGTGATGACGGCACGGTGCGGCGTTCCATCGATCCTGAAGATCGGGCGACGACGCCACGAAGCGCCGGACATCGGCTGCAGCTGCGGCATCTACGCGAGCCGTTCGCTGGATGAGAGCGAGCGTCCACGACCCGCATGGCCGCCACCATGCGTCGTGGGCACCGTCGCCCTCTGGGGGGGGGTGATCGAGCACGAGATCGGCTGGCGGGGGCAGTTCGCGTATGCCGCCCGGCTGGGTTTGGTCTGTTCGATGTGTGCGTGGTTCGAGCCAGGACCCGGGGTTCCCACCGTGGTGCACTCCTTCGCGGGCACGTCCTACGCGTTGTGCGACGTCCATCGCGGCGGGATCCAGCTGCAGGACGGGCGGCGGACGCGGCCGACGGGTCTCGATCCCAGGGCGTTCCAGGCGCGTCTGCTGGACACGTACGCGGTCGATCTGGTTCCGATCGACTCGGTCCGTTCCCTCTTCCGGAGACGACGCACCCCGGAACCTCCCGCCTACGTTCCCTCGATCCGTGTCGTGCCCGTCGACGACGCTCCATGAGCGGGCCGACGTTTCCGTGGCAGCGCGATCGGCAAAGCAGCCGTCGAGGCGCGAGCAGGTGGTGCGTGCCCGAGGCACGGGGGAGTGATGGTCGATGCTCGAAGAGTTCAAGAGGTTCATCACGCGAGGCAACCTGGTGGACCTCGCGGTCGCATTCATCATGGGGCTCGCGTTCGCCGCGGTCGTGACGGCATTCGTGAACGTGATCCTCAGCATCGTCGCGGCGATCTTCGGATCGAACGTGTCTTTCGATCGGCTCACCCTCTCCCTGAACGGCACGCCGATCCCGTACGGAGCTCTCTTGACGGCGATCGTGAGCTTCCTGATCGTCGCATGGGCGCTGTTCCTGCTCGTGAAGGCGTACCAACGCGTGAACCCCCCGAAGGAGGAGCCGACGACGACGAAACCGTGCGACTACTGCCGGACGGATATCCCGATCGACGCGGTCCGGTGTCCGAACTGCACCAGTCAGCTCGTCACGGCGACGTCATGACCGATCGTGAAGGGTCGCCGGCATCGCCTGGGCCCAGGACCTGACGAACTCGATGGGTCGGTAGTTCAGGATCCGCTCCCGTGGGATCCGGGCGAGCGCGGCGGTCGCCATCCCGAAGGAGAGGAACTCGAGCTCGCTCGCCGAATGCGCGTCGCTCCCGATGGAGAACCAGCGCACGCCTTCCGCCCGAGCGAGGCCGGCCATCTCGACGTTCAGGTCTTGCCGCCACACCGTCGCGTCCAGCTCGAGCGCCTTGCCCAGCCGTGCCGCTTCCGCGAAGACCCGGCGCCAGTCGGCGACCAGGCCGACCCGCCTGCCGTACATCCGTGCTTTCGGATGGGCGAGGATGTGCAACCGAGGCTGTCGGAGGGCGGCGACGTAGCGCTCCGTTTCGTCGGCGGTCGATCGGAGCTTGGAGTGGAACGCACCGAGCACCAGATCGAGGCCCGCGAGCGACGCATCGTCCATGTCCAGGGTGCCGTCGGCGAACACGTCGACCTCGATCGAGCGGAGGACACGGAACGGGTCGCCGTCCTCCTCGAACCTGCGGTCGATCGCGTCGATCACCTCGCCCTCGTCGGCGAGCTCATCGGAGGTCATGCCGTTCGCGATCGTGAGCGTCTGTGAGTGGTCGGTGATCGCCACGTAGGACCTGCCGCGCGACCTGGCCTCCTCGACCATGTCGGGGAGCGGCTGGCTGCCGTCGCTGAAGGTGGTGTGCACCTGGAGGTCACCGCATGGATCCGCTTCCCAGCGCGGATCGGCGTTGAGCGTCCGCCGGACCTCGGCGTACGTGAGGAATCCGCTGCGTGTTTCCTCGGGCTCGGGCACCGGCGGGGGATCGTCGAGCCATCCGTGGATCTTGGCCGCCACCCACGGGCCGACGGCGCGGAGCTCGGTGAGGGAGCGGCCGCCATCGACCAGCTGATGCGCCTCTTCCGGCCAGAACCTCGCGGCCCGGGAGGCTCGCTCCAGCGCCCGCCCGCGGTGGCCGGGTTCGTCGCGTCCGGCGGCCCACAACAGCTCGCCGATGTCCGCGTTGGTCAACATCCGTCCGGTGACTCGATCCGACGTCCCCCGTGGGGTCGTGGTTCAAAGGCCCGACCCCCGGGTAAGCCACCTCCGTACGAAGGAAGGAGGAGGTTTGAGATGGGTACCATCCTGACGATCGCACTCATCGTTCTCGTGGTAGCGGTCGCGCTGTGGTTCTTGCGCCGAGCGTGATGGCCTCGGAGGCCGTTTCGATCTTCGCACTCATCAGTAGGGTGGGGGACCCGTCTGTCTGACCGCCATGTCCCCTCCCCACCGATCGGTCCTGAAACGAGCCGGCGATCTGGCTCATCGGCTCGACTCGATCCAAAAGCGGAGGCCGTGGTTGGCGTTCCCCGTCGCCGTCACACGGAAGTTCGGAGACGATCGCGGCTCTTCGCTGGCGGCATTGATCTCGTATTACACCTTCTTCTCGCTCTTCCCGTTGTTGGTGGTGCTGGCCACGGTGACCGGCTTCTTCATCAGGGATCGGCCGGATCGGCAGGCCGCGCTGATCCATTCGGCGCTCGCGCAGTTCCCCGTGGTCGGGGCGAACATCGAAGGCAACGTGCATGCCCTGAACGGCAACCTGCTGACCCTCGCGCTCGGCATCGCGGGCTGTCTCTGGGCGGGAGCGGCCGTCTCGGACGCGCTGCGGACGGCACTGGATGACATCCGGGATGTCCCTCGGCGCCATCGCGCGCCCCTTTGGCGCGGACGCATGCTCGGTCTCACGTGGCTCCTCGTCTTCCTGACCGGCGTTATCGGCTCCGGCACGTTGCTCTCGATCGCGTCGACCCACGGGTCGGCCCTCCGAAGCGGCGCACTGATCCTCGCGGTCGTGATCGATGTCGTCGTCGTGGCAACGGCGTTCCACCTGCTTCCGAGCGACCGTCCTCCCTGGCGCGAGATCCTTGCCGGGGCGATCCTCGCCGGCCTTCTGTGGGCGGTCCTGCAGACGGCGGGCTCGTGGATCGTGACGCGGCAGATCCAAGGTGCCAGCGACGTCTACGGGTTCTTCGCACTCGTGATCGGGCTCTTGTCCTGGGTCTATCTCACCGCGGAAGCGATCCTGATCGGCGCCGAGACGAACGTCGTCCTCCATCGGCGGCTCTGGCCCCGGAGCCTGGCGCCGCCGCCCACGACGCGAGCCGATCTCATCTCGGTCGACGAACACGCCGGGGAGGAGCACGCGCTCCCCGGCGATCGGTTGGACGCCGAGGCTCGCTGAGATCAGCGGAACAAGAGACTGACCAGGGCGACGATCAGCAGCACCGAACCGAGCAAGCCCGCTCCCCACAATGCCTCTGCCCACAGGTCGGGAGCGTCCTCAGGAGATCCTTCGCTGCGATCCACGAAGCTCACCTCCTCTCGTCCTCGTACGTACCCGTTCCCGTTACGAGGCAAACCATCGAAGTAGAGAGCTGGACCGTCTCCCCCTTGCGGCGCGGGATTCGGGCACGCCGTCGGGGGGTACAAGCTTTGCACGAGCCCAAGCCGACATCGGAGGCAACGTTGAGCCTTTCGACGAACACGAAGCGCGCTGCGGCCGGGTCCCGATCGAACGCGGACGACCCGGAGGAGGCACGCTGGCCCCCCCTCGCCTATTGGGTGAAGGTCGTCGCGGTCGTCGTCGCGACGTTCTGGGTCATGATGGCGATCAGGACCGTCGCGGAGATCCTCCTGCTGCTCGCCGTGTCACTGGTCCTCGCGGTCGGGATGGACCCCCTCGTCGTCTGGCTGGCCGAAAGATCGGGGATCCCACGAGGCCGCGTCGTCGTCCTCCTCGGTGCGGCCTTCGCTGCGCTCGTGGTCCTGTTCGCCGCACTCGTCATGCCGGCGGCTATCCGACAGCTCGGGAGCCTCTCGAACGATCTCCCCGCCTACCTCGCGCGCGTGCAGGCGCACGGGGGATGGGCGGGCGGCTTCCTGCAACGGACGCACGGCATCGCGAAGGCCCAGGCGTTCCTTCAGGGCGTCCCGGGGCTGTTGGGCAGTTCGTTCGGCACGGTCCTCGGGGTCGCGGGCAGGGTGGGAACGGCCGTCCTGGGTGTCGCCACGGTCTTCGCCCTGACGGGGTACTTCATGGTGGCGCTGCCGCGGCTCCGCGAGCGGGCGATGGTGCTGCTGCGGCCGGATGTCCGCGAGCGTGCCGAGCCGGTGATCGAGCTGGCCCTCGTGCGGATCGGCGGATACGTCGCCGGCAACTTCATCACGTCGGGCATCTGCGCGCTCGCCGTGATGATCGGTCTGATCGCGATTCGGGTTCCGTTCGCGATCCCGCTGGGGATCTGGGCCGGGTTCGCCGACCTCATCCCGATGGTCGGGTCCTACGCGGGGGCGATCCCAGCGATCGTCATCGCGTTCTTCGTTTCACCCATGACCGGCCTCCTGACCGCTGTGTTCTTCATCGCGTACCAGCAGTTCGAGAACTACGTGCTGGTACCGCGTGTCATGAAGAACGCCGTCATCTTTCGTTCGCGGCCGTGATCGTCAGCACCTTGATCGGTGGGACGCTCGCGGGCTTCGCGGGCGCGCTGCTCGCGCTGCCGGTGGCGGCGACCATCAAGGTGCTCGTCATCGAGATATGGCTCAAGGACCGCGTCAGCGAGGGAGACGTTCTGGCACGCAAGAACCTGCGCGATATCCAGCGCCGGGACCGTGCGTGAGGCCGCCCCCACGGGGCCCTGAAGCTCGTGCGAGACTGGCCCGATGAACCTCGAGGCGTTCGAACTCGTCATCTTGCGCCGACCGCACGACGCACGCTCCTACGATGAGGCGACGCTCGAACGGATCCAGCGCGAACATCTCGCGTACCACGCCGCTCTCCGCTCCTCCGGGCATATCGCGACGAACGGGCCCGTCCTCGATCAGCCGGACGAGTCGCTGTGTGGGCTGACGTTTTACCGAACGGGGTCGCTGGACGAAGCCCGGGCGCTGGCCGAGCAAGACCCCGCCGTCCTGGCGGGGCGTCTCGCGATCGAGGTCATGACGTGGTGGTGTCCGGAGGGCACCATGACTCGGCGGGGGCGACCCGTCACCGAGCCCTGAGGAGGGAGGAAGGTGTCGAACGACTCGAAGGTCGCGGAGGTCAACGGGATCAAGCTGGGCTACCGGATCGTCGGCGCCGGCGCGCCACTGGTCCTCCTGCACGGGGGCTTCGGAACGGTCGAGATGTTCGGGCCCAACGTGGAGTTGCTCGCCGCCGGGCGCCAGGTGATCGGGGTCGATCTCCAGTCGCACGGCCGGTCACCCGCCGCCGACAGGCCGATGACGTTCGAGACGATGGCCGACGACGTCGCCGAACTGATCCGCAGCCTCGGCTTGCCCCGTGCCGCGATCATGGGGTTCTCGCTCGGCGGGGGCGTGGCGTTGCGAACGGGCATCCAGCACCCGGACGTGGTCGAGCGTCTGGTCCTCGTGTCGACCGTGTTCAAGCGGGAGGGTTGGTTTCCGGAGATGCGAGCGGGGATGGACGCGATGGGGCCGGAGACGGCTGCCTTCATGAAGCGAACCCCCTTGTTCACCGCGTACGAGCACGTCGCACCGAACGTCGAGGATTGGCCGGTCCTCGTGCAGCAGGTTTCGGAGGCGATGAAGATCGACTACGACTGGTCGGCGGCCGTCGCCGGCCTGACGATGCCCACCATGCTCGTGGTCGGTGACGCCGATGGGATGCCGCCGTCGCATGCGGTCGAGTTCTTCGGCTTGTTGGGCGGCGGCCAGATGGACGCCGGATGGGACCGGTCCGGGATGACCCGGCATCGCCTCGCGATCCTGCCGGGCGTTACTCACTACGACATCAACGTCGTGCCGGCGCTCTCCGGCGCGGCCATCCCCTTCCTCGATGGTGCGTGACGCTCGAGGGAGCGATGCGAACGTGACGAGGCCATCCATGTTCGAGTTCGCCGGTGGTGAGCCCGCTTTCTTCGCGCTCGCGACCGCGCACCACCGACGCTGCCTGGAGGATCCGGTGCTGAGTCATCCGTTCACTCACCTCGGGAACCCCGACCACGTCGCGAGGCTGGCCGGCTACTGGGCGGAGGTGTTCGGCGGCCCTCCGCGATACTCGTCGTCGTTCGGCGGTCACTCGGCGATGCTCGGCATCCACGCCGGCGAGGGAGCCGACGAGGATCTGGGCGCCCGCTTCGTCGCTTGCTTCGTCCATGCGGCTGAGGACGCCGGGCTCCCCGACGACCCGGACTTCCGCGCCGGCCTCCGCGCATACATGGAGTGGGCGGTCGGCGAGGTCCTTTCCTACTCACCGCCGGAGTCGCTCGTGACGGCGGGCTTGCCGATCCCTCGCTGGGGCTGGGACGGCCTCGAGGAGGACGCGCCTTAGACTCCGCCCGTGGCCACCTGTGGTTCATGCGGATCCGACAACGCAGAAGGCGCCAGATTCTGCTCGGAGTGCGGCGCCGCACTCGGTCAACCGGGGCCCGCCGCGCGCGAGATGCGGAAGACCGTCACGGTCGTCTTCTGTGACGTCACGGGCTCGACCTCGCTGGGGGAGAAGCTGGATCCCGAGTCGCTCCGTCGCGTGATGACCCGCTACTTCGAGCAGATGCAGGACGTGCTCGGATCACACGGCGGCAGCGTCGAGAAGTTCATCGGGGACGCCGTGATGGCGGTGTTCGGCATACCGGTCCTGCATGAGGACGACGCGCTGCGGGCCGTTCGTGCAGCCGCCGACATGCGCACGGCCCTCGCCGAGCTCAACCGAGATCTGGAGCGCCAGTGGGGCGTGCGGATCGAGACGAGGATCGGGGTCAACACCGGGCAGGTCGTTGCGGGCGATCCTGCCGGGGGCCAGAACCTCGTGACGGGGGACGCGGTGAACACCGCGGCCCGGCTCGAGCAGGCGGCCGAGCCTGGGGAGATCTTGATCGGTGAGGAGACGTATCGGCTCACCCGGGACGCGATCGTGGCCGAACCGGTCGACCCGCTCGACCTGAAAGGCAAGGCGGAGGCGGTGGATGCTTTCCGGCTCCTCGACGTGCGGCCTGGCGCCGCCGGACACGAGCGGCGTCTGGACTCACCGATGGTCGGCCGCGAGCGTCCGTTGAGGTTGTTGCGCGACGCGTTCGAGAGCGCCGTGTCCGACCACGCCTGTGCGCTCTTCACGATCCTCGGTCCCGCGGGACTGGGCAAGTCCCGGCTCGCGCTCGAGTTCCTCCGCGGGATCGAGAGCGAGGCGACCGTCTTGTCCGGACGGTGCCTCTCGTACGGCGAGGGCATCACGTTCTGGCCGGTCGCCGAGATGCTCACGCGTGCAGCCGGGATCACCGAGGCGGATCCTCCCGAACGAGCCCGGGATCGGATCCTTGACCTTCTCGGTGCTGCCCCAGACGCCGAGACGGTGAGCGCCCAGCTCTCGACGATCGTCGGGCTCGCAGGCGACGCGCCCCTCGAAGGCGGCTGGGCGGTCCGCCGCCTGCTGGAGACGCTTGCGTCTGAGCGTCCCGTCGTCGCCGTCTTCGATGACATCCACTGGGCCGAGCCGACCCTGTTGGACGTCATCGATCACGTCGCAGACTGGTCTCGAGACGCTCCGATCTTGATCCTGTGCATGGCGCGTCCAGAGCTCCTCGAGGTCCGGCCCGGGTGGGGAGGCGGGAAGTCGCGTGCCGCATCGATCCCGCTCGAGCCGCTCGCCGAGGCTGAGTCCGATGACCTGATCCACAACCTGCTCGGCAACCCAGCCCTTACCTCGGAGATCCGCCAACGGATCCGCGCGTCCGCCCAAGGGAATCCGCTCTTCGTCGAGGAGATGTTGGGCATGCTGCTCGACGACGGTGTCCTCGTCGAGAAGGATGACGAGTGGGTCGCGACGACCGATCTGACGACGGTCGACGTGCCGCCTGCCATCTCCGCGATCCTCGCCGCACGTCTGGATCGCCTTTCCAGGGAGGAGCGGACCGTGCTCGAATGCGCCGCGATCTCGGGCGAGGTCTTCGAGCGATCGTCGCTGCTGGCGATCGCACCGGAGGACCTGTACCCGTCGATCGACGATCTCTTGGGAGCGTTGCTGCGGAAGGACCTGATCCGATCCAGCCCATCAGATGTCGGCGGCGGCCAAGCCATGCGGTTCCGTCATATCTTGATCCGAGACTCGGCCTACGAAGCCGTCCCGAAGCAGGAGCGTGCCGCGCTCCACGAGCGCTTCGGCGAGTGGTTGTCGAGCACGGTCGGGGAACGCGCATCGGAGTACGAGGAATTCGTCGGGTATCACCTCGAACAGGCCTACCGATACCGGGTCGAGCTCGCGCCGGAAGACGGCCACGCGCGGGACCTCGCCCGCCGCGCGTTCGTGCCCCTCCCCGCGGCGGGACGCCGCGCTCGATCACGGGACGACGTGGGCGCGGCAGCGAACCTGCTCGGGCGCGCGATCGACCTGCTGCCGGCCGATGACCCCGAGCGCCTGACAGGACCGCGGCGGGACACGCCCGGCTCGTGCAGCTGAGTGCGCTGATCTTGAGCGAGCCCGACCGCGGGATGGGATTGGCTGCGGAGGAGGCGACCGCACTGATTCCGCTGTTCGAGGCCGCCGGGGATGAGCTCGGGCTGGCGCGAGCATGGCGAACGTTGAGCTACACGGCGTGGATGCACATGGATCTGGCGGAGCACGAGCGGTTCGCCACCGAGGCCATCGTGCACGCTCGTCGCGCGGGCGATGCTCGTGAGGAGGTCGACCTCTTGACCAACCTCATCGGGGGACTCGTATGGGGGCCCACCCCCACGGGCGAAGTACTGCGCCGGGTCGAATCGATCCAACGTGAGCACCCCCAGAGCCGGAAGCTCGAGTCCTCGGCGCTCCGCGCGAGGTCCCAGGCGCACGCCCTGCGCGGGGACTTCGAGGACGCGCGAACCCTGGCCCGCCGATCTGCAACGATCCTTGCCGACCTCGGCCTGACGGTGAATGCCGCCGCGATGTCGATGCTCACGGGGCGCGTCGAACGACTGGCGGGCGAGGACGACGTTGCGGAGCGCGAGCTGCGGGACGGTCTCGACCGACTCCGCGCCATGGGTGACCGAGGGTTCGCTTCGACCATCTCGGCGATGCTTGGCTCCCTGCTTGCCGATCAGGGCCGGGACGACGAAGCCGAGGAGCTCTGCCGTTCGAGCCGGGAGCTTGCTGCCTCGGACGATACCGACGCTCAGAGCATGTGGCGGACGGCGATGGCTTCGGTCTTGGTTCACCGGGGCGAGCTCGATAGGGCGGAGCGGCTGGTCCGGGAGGCGCTCGCGATCCTCGCCACGACCGCATTGCCACTCAATCGCGGTGAGGCATGGTCGTCGCTTGCCTCCGTCTACCAGGCGAGGGGTGACTTCACCGGCGCGCGCGATGCGCTCGAGAACGCACTCGCCTGCTACGAGCCCAAGGAGGACTTCATCGATGCCGCGCGCATCCGGGAACGGCTGGCTGGACTGGCGGGATGACGCGATGG
>VAYF01000114.1 GCA_005883885.1 Actinomycetota bacterium
GTACCCCTCGCGATCGATCGACGGAGCCCAGGCGCCTGCCGGTGGAGGAGTCGGCTCGTCCGGCGGAGCCGGGAGCGTCGTCTCCTGGCGCGCCTCGAACAGGGCGAACCATGCGAGCGGGAGCTCGGCGAACGGATCGGCTTCGGCCCGGGCCCGGACCCGCAGCGCCGGGTCGAAGCCCGGCGCTGCTTCGTAGGTCACCATCCCGGCGACCCAGAGCCCCCGAGCCGCGGCCGCCTCCGCGGCGTCGACGACGCTGGGTACCTCCGCCGGTCGGCGTGCTTCCAGCACGCCGACCGGCTCCACCAGGCGGAAGCTCGGCTCGGCACCGCTCAGGTCGTCGAAGCGCGCCTCGATCACGCGCTTCACGATACGTGAGGCGGCTTGCCCGGGAGGCGGCGTGTCCCCGGTAGCCTGGGGGGATGCCGTCCGTCCTGGTCGCGATGTCCGGTGGCGTCGATTCGTCCGTCGCCGCGTGCCTCCTGCACGAGCAGGGGTACGCGGTCCTGGGCTCGCACCTGTCGCTCGTGCACCTCGAGGGCGTGGAGCACGGATGCTGCGGGCCGTCGGCGCGGCGGGACGCCGCGGAGACGGCCCGCATCGCGGGATTCCCGTTCGAGATCTGCGACCTCAGCGACGAGTTCGAGCGGACGGTGATCGCGGACTTCATCGGCGAGCTCGGCTCCGGGCGCACCCCGAACCCATGCGCCCGGTGCAACGGCGAGATCAAGTTCGGGGCGTTCCTCCGGCGAGCGGACCGCCTCGGGATCGACCTGGTGGCGACCGGGCATTACGTCCGCGCGGTCCGCGACGACCGCGGCTCGTGGCAACTCTGGCGCGGCGCGGACCGCGCGAAGGATCAGAGCTACATGCTCCACATGTTGGGACAGCGGGAGCTGTCGCGCGCGCTCTTCCCCGTCGGCGGGCTCATCAAGACGGACACGCGGGCGATCGCAGAGCGGTTCGGCCTGCCGGTCGCGACGAAGCCCGATTCGCAGGAGCTCTGCTTCGCCCCGGCCGGCGATGCCGGCGGCTTCGTGCGGAGCAGCGCCGGATCGTTGGTGCGGGAAGGCGGCGAGGTCGTGGACCCGGAAGGACGGGTCCTCGCCGAGCACGACGGGACCTTCGCCTTCACGGTCGGACAGCGACGTGGGCTTCGGGTGGCGACCGGTTCTCCGATGTATGTCACCGAGCTCGACGCTGCTTCGAACCGAGTCGTGGTGGGACCCCGGGAGCTGTTGACGAAGCGTGGGTTGGTCGCCGATCGCGTGTCGTGGGTGGCCGGCGGCCCGCCCGATGAGGGCCCGTTCGAGGCCGACGTGCGGATCCGTTACCGAGGGAGCGAGGTGCCCGCGGTGATCTCGCCCGGGACCGATGCCACGATCGAGGTGGAGTTCCGTTCGCCGCAGCGCTCGGTGGCGCCCGGGCAGAGCGTCGTGGTCTACGACCGGGATCGGATCCTCGGCGGCGCTCGGATCGTGCACGCGTTCCGCTGAGGCCGGGAGCGTCGCCGACGCCGACTATCATCGCCGGGTGAGGCTCCTCCGCCGCCGCCCCAAGGTCTTCGATATCCAGGTCCAGGACCTCGTCCTGCGCATCACCGCGCCCGACGATCTGGCAGAGGAATCGCGCGCGGCAGCACTGTCGTTCTGGGAGCAACTGCAGTCCTACGGGCTCAGGCACCCGGACTTCAACAGCTCCAAGCGTCCGCTCCAGCAGGTCGCGGCCGACGCGCCGGAGATCGTGAAAGAGGTCGTGTCGGCTTCCAGCGCCGCCGGGGTGGGGCCCATGTTCACCTTTCGGGGTGCCGTCGTGGACGCGGTCGGTCGGTTCCTGGGACAGCAGACGCACGACATCACGGTCGCCTGCGACGGCGACTACTACATCCGGTCGAAGAAGCGGATGAAGGTCCAGGTCCGGCGGCACGGGGGCGCACCGATCACGGTCGCGCTTGACGGCTCGCGCGGCGTCGGTGTGTCCACCACCCTCGGCCGCGGCCGCGGCGGCCAGGGGCCGGACGGGCTCGCGGTGATCGCCCACAGCTGCATGCTGGCCGACGCGGCCGCGGCCGGCGTGCAGGCGTGTCTCCTCAAACCGGAGGGCTTCGGGATGGCGCTGCACTACCTCCAGCGGGTCCCGGGTGTTCGCGGAGGCGTGGTGGTCGTCGGCGAGCGCATCGGCGTCGCGGGCGCCGTGGAGATCGCCGGGTGAAGGCCGGGTCGGACCAGCGCGCTCGCGCGGAGGCGAAGCTCCGCGTCGAGGAGCTCCGAGCCCAGATCGAGCACCACCGCTACCGCTACCACGTCCTGGACGACCCCGAGGTCGCCGACGCCGAGTACGACGACCTGATGCGCGAGCTGCGGGAGCTCGAGGATCGGTTCCCCGAGCTACAGACCCCTGATTCGCCGACGCAGACGGTCGGCGGCGCTCCGGCGGCGCTCTTCTCGCCCGTCGAGCACCGCGCGCCGATGCTCTCGCTCGACAACGCGTTCACGTTCGAGGAGCTGGACGCGTGGGGTGCGCGGGTGGAGCGTGCCGTCGGGCCAGCAGCGCGCTTCGCGTGTGAGCTGAAGATCGACGGCGTCGCGTGCGCGCTCACCTACGAGCGCGGGGTCCTCGTCAAGGCAGCCACGCGTGGCGACGGACGGATCGGCGAAGACATCACGGCGAACATCCGAACGGTCCACGCCGTCCCTCGGACGCTCGATGGTGACGACCCACCGGCCGTGATCGAGGTGCGCGGCGAGGTCTTCCTGCCGGTCAAGGCCTTCGAGGAGTTGAACGACCGGCTTCGGGAGGCCGAGCAACGCGTGTTCGCCAACCCGCGCAACGCCGCAGCCGGATCGCTGCGTCAGAAGGACCCGAAGGTGACCGCGTCGCGGCCCTTGCGGATGTGGGTGCACTCGTTCGGCGCGGCCGAGGGGATCTCGTTCGAGTCGCACCTCCGCTTCCTCGATTGGGCCGCGAAGTCCGGGCTGCCGGTCCCGCCCACCACGGAAGGACGAGAGTCGATGAACGGCGTCAAGGAGTTCCTCACCCACTGGGAGGAGCACCGGCATTCGGTCGACTGGGAGATCGACGGGACCGTGATCAAGGTCGATCAGACGGATCTCCAGCGGGAGCTCGGCGCGACCTCGCACGCGCCCCGGTGGGCGATCGCGTACAAGTTCCCGCCGGAGGAACGGACGGCGCTCCTGCGCGCGATCGACGTCCATACCGGTCGGACGGGCAAGGTCACGCCGTTCGCCGTGCTCGAGCCCGTGTTCGTTGGCGGCGTGACGATCACGTACGCGACGCTGCACAACGAGGATGAAGTGCGACGCAAGGACGTCCGGCCCGGGGACACGGTGATCGTCCGGCGCGCGGGCGACGTGATCCCGGAGATCGTCGGGCCGGTGCTGTCCCGGAGGAAGAAGGGCGCCCGGCGCTGGAAGATGCCGCCAACGTGCAACGCGTGCGGAACGCCGCTCGTCCGCCGCGAGGGCGAGGCCGACTACCGCTGCCCGAACAAGCGCGGGTGTCCCTCCCAAGGGCTCGAATGGCTCTTCCACTTCGCGGGTCGCGGAGCCATGGACATCGAGCACCTCGGATACATGACGGTCATGCGTCTGCTCGAGAAGGGACTGATCGAGGACCCCGCCGACATCTACTCGTTGGATGCGGAGAAGCTCTCGCAGCTCCCCGGCTTCAAGGACCGATCGATCACCAACGTGCTCGAACAGATCGAGGGGTCGAAGGACCGCCCCATCTGGCGGCTCCTCGTCGGTCTGAACATCCGGCACGTGGGCGGCCACGTCGCACAGGTGCTCGCAGGCGCGTTCGGGTCGATCGACGCGATCGCCGGAGCCAGCGAGGACGAGATCGACGCCGTTCCGGGGATCGGTCCCGAGATCGCGGCCTCGGTTCGCGAGTGGTTCGACGAGGATGAGAACCGCCAGCTGATCGAGAAGCTCCGTACGACGGGCGTCCACCTCGCCGATGAGCGGGTGGAAACCACCGGACCGCATCCCCTCGAGGGGATGAGCATCGTCCTCACCGGTGGGCTGGAGATGCTTTCCCGTGAGGAGGCCACGGCGGCCGCCGAAGACGCCGGAGCCCGCGTCACGTCGAGCGTCTCGAAGAAGACGAGCTTCGTGGTTGCGGGGGAGAGCCCAGGGACGAAGCTCGCGAAGGCCGAGCAGCTCGCCGTCGAGGTGATCGACGAGCAGGAGTTCCTGCGCAGGCTCGGGCGGACACCGTGACCGCCGTCGTCATCGACGGGGCCACCATCGCGGAGGAGCTGCGAGCTCGGGTCGACGAGGAGCTCCACGTGTTGCGTCTGTCGGAGGTGCGCCCCGGCCTCGGCACGGTGCTCGCCGGCGAGGATCCCGGCGCGCTCGCGTACGAGCGCCACGTCCGCCGGCTCGCCGAGGGGCTCGAGTACCACTACGTGCACGAGCACCTCCCCGCCGACGTGGAGGTGGCCGACGTGCTCGCGACGATCGGCAAGCTCAACGCCGATCCTCGCGTGACCGGGGTCCTCGTGCTGCGGCCGCTCCCGGCCCACGTGCCGGAGGCGGACGTGAACGCGATCGTCGACCCGCGCAAGGACATCGAGGGCCAGCATCCGGAGAACGCCGGCCTGCTCGCGCTCGGGCGTCCCCGGTTCGTCCCGTCGACGCCCGCCTCCTGCTTCTACCTCCTCGATTCCTACATCCGCTCGATCGGCGAAGATCCCCACGCGTACTACACCGGCAAGACCATCGTCGTCGTCGGCCGGTCCGCGAGCGTCGGCAAACCGGCGCAGTGGCTGGGGCTCGAGCGCGACGCGACCGTGATCGCCTGCCACAGTCGGACCGCGGCCGCCGGGCGGTTGGGCGAGTTCACCCGTATGGCCGACGTCCTGATCGTGGCCGCCGGGGTACGGGGCCTCGTGACCGGGGACATGGTCCGCGAGGGCGTGATCGCGGTCGACGTCGGCTTCCACGTCTTGAAGGACGAGGTGACCGGGCGAACGACGATGGTCGGCGACCTCGATTTCGACGAGGTCGCGGCGAAGGCGGCTGCGATCACTCCCGTGCCGGGTGGGGTCGGCCCCGTCACGGACGTCTGGCTCATCGGCAACTCGCTCGTCGCGGCGGCGCTCGCCGCTCGGATCGAGCCCCGCTTCGGCACGGACGGATGAGGCGCGTCTAGACTTCCCCGCCATGCCCGTCGATATCGACATCGAGCACGTCGCGCGTCTCGCGCGCATCCAGCTCGCGGACGACGAGAAGGCTCGACTCAAGGTGCAGCTCGGCGTGATCCTCGAGCACGCCGCGCGGGTCGGCGAGGTCGCCGCGAACGACATCCCGCCGACGGCCTACGCGATCGCTCGAGCGAACGTCGTGCGGGAGGACGTGCCGGAGCCTTCGCTCCCCGTGGAGGAGGCGCTTCGCAACGCGCCCGATCGTGAGGGGGACCGCGTGAAGGTTCCGCGGATCACGGAGATCGGATCGTGACGGAGCTCTGCGACCTGACGGGCGCGGCGCTCTCGGCGAAGCTCGCCGGTGGCGAGGTCTCGGCCGTCGAGATCTTGGAGTCTTCGCTGGGGCGCGCCGACGCGATCGACGATCGCGTCGGAGCGTTCCTGACGCGCACCCCGGAGCTCGCGCACGAGCGGGCGGAGGAGCTGGATGTGTACCGCGCGACGGGCGCCCCGCTGTCGCGCGTCGCCGGGATCCCGACGGCGCTCAAGGACGTCTTCACGACGAACGGCGTCCGGACGACCTGTGCCTCGCGCATCTTGGAGAACTACGTGCCGCCGTACGACAGCACGGCATGGGCTCGCCTGTCCGGTGACGGTGCGGTCCTCGTCGGCAAGACGAACTGCGACGAGTTCGCGATGGGCTCGTCCAACGAGAACTCGGCGTTCGGCCCCGTGCACAACCCGTGGGACCCCACGCGCGTCCCCGGCGGTTCCAGCGGCGGCAGCGCCGCCGCGGTCGCCGCCGGGGAGGCCGTCTGGGCCCTCGGGACCGACACCGGCGGGAGCGTCCGTCAGCCTGCGTCGCTATGCGGCGTCGTCGGTCTGAAGCCCACCTACGGTCTGATCAGCCGATACGGGCTGATCGCGTTCGCGTCCTCGCTCGACACGGTCGGCACGCTGACGCGGAGCGTGCGCGACGCCGCGACGCTGCTGTCCGCGCTCGGCGGGAAGGATCCCCGCGACGCCACGAGCCTGGACGGCGACCGGCTCGACTACACGGAGGGCCTCGAGGACGGTGTATCCGGCCTTCGGATCGGCGTCGTGGCCGAAGCATCCGGTGAGGGGGTCGAGCCCGGTGTTCGGACTGCCGTCGAAGCCGCCGTCGAACGGCTTGCGGCCCTCGGTGCCGAAGTCGCGGAAGCGCATCTACCCCACGCGGAGTACGCCCTGTCCGCGTATTACCTGATCGCTCCGAGCGAGTGCTCCTCGAACCTCGCGCGCTACGACGGCGTGCGGTACGGGCTACGCGCGGGCGGAGCGCATGCCGACAGCATCGGGATGATGTTCGAGACGCGCGGAGAGGGCTTCGGCGCCGAGGTCAAACGCCGGGTGATGCTCGGCACGTACGCGCTGTCGGCCGGCTACTACGAGGCCTACTACGGACAGGCGCAGAAGGTCCGGACGCTGATCATCCGGGACTACGAGGCCGCGTTCGAACGCTTCGACGTGCTCGCGTCACCCACGTCACCGACGACCGCGTTCCCGATCGGCGCGAAGGTGGACGATCCGATGGCGATGTACCTGAACGATATCTTCACGATCCCGGCCAACCTCTCCGGGATGCCGGCGGTCAGCGTCCCGTGCGGCATGGATGGCCAGGGACTCCCGGTCGGTCTGCAGCTGACCGCGCCCGTGCTGGGCGAGCGGACGCTCTTGCTGGCGGCCTCAGCCCTCGAAGCCGATCTCGGCCTCAGCCTTCGTCCGCCGATCCTCCCCTGAGGATCCGTCGCGAGCCGCGCCGGCCGCCGAGACGATCAGGGCGACGCTCGCCAGGATCACCGCCGCAGCCACCAGGATCTGCGTGGTGAGCGGCCCGTGGAGGACGAGCCACCCGAGGAACACGGCGACCACGGGGTCCACGGGGTTCACGTACGCACAGGTGCTCGCGAGCGGATCCGCCCAGGATTCGGGTGGGAAGGCGTTCGATAGGCTGTCCCGGCCATGGCTTCGTGGGAGACGGTGATCGGGCTCGAGTGTCACGTCGAGCTCAACACCCGGACCAAGATGTTCTGCGGATGCCGCAACGTCTTCGGGGCCGATCCCAACACGAACACGTGCCCGATCTGCATGGGCCACCCCGGGTCATTGCCGGTCCCGAACGCCGAGGCGATCCGGCGCATCGTGAAGATCGGGCTCGCCCTCGACTCCACGATCGCGCCCCACTCGCTGTTCCACCGCAAGAACTACTTCTATCCGGACATGCCGAAGAACTACCAGATCAGCCAGTACGACCTGCCCATCTGCGTCGGCGGGCATCTCGACATCGACCTCGCGGACGGGTCGACGAAGCGGATCGGGATCACGCGGGTGCACATGGAAGAGGACACGGGCAAGACGACCCACGGGTCCGAGTCCGGGCGGATCCACGAGGCCGAGTACGCGCTGATCGACTACAACCGCGCCGGCGTCCCCTTGGTCGAATGCGTGAGCGAACCGGACATGCGTGCGCCGGAGGAGGCGGCGGCGTACCTCCGCGAACTCCGCGCGACGCTCGAGGTGCTGGACGTCTCCGACGTCAAGATGGAGGAAGGGTCGCTGCGCTGCGACGCCAACATCAGCATCCGCCCGCCCGGATCCGAGGTCCTCGGGACGAAGGTCGAGATCAAGAACATGAACTCGATCCGATCCCTCGAACGGGCGTTGATCTACGAGACGCAACGACAGGTCCGGGCGACGGAGGCGGGGGAGCCGCTCGTGCAGGAGACACGACATTGGGACGAGGGCTCGGGCATGACGACCTCGATGCGTTCCAAGGAGGAGGCGTTCGACTACCGGTACTTCCCCGAACCGGACATCCCGCCACTGGAGCCCTCGGATGGATGGATCGACGAGATCCGAGCGACCCTCCCCGAGCTTCCGCGCGCGCGTCGCGCGCGCTACGAGGCCCTCGGCGTGCGATCCGAGGTCGTCCGGGTGCTGGTGGCCGATCG
>VAYF01000115.1:0-3900 GCA_005883885.1 Actinomycetota bacterium
ACATCCTCGTCGCCAACGCCGGCGGGCCGCCTCGCGCTCGCGCGCTCGAGGTCACCGACGACGGCATGGTCGACGCGGTGAACGCGAACATGCTCGCCTCGATCAGGCTGGTCAGAGCCTCGCTCCCCCACCTGCGTTCGGAAGGGTGGGGCCGGATCGTGCTCATCACCTCGCAATCGGTCAAGCAACCGATCCCCGACCTCGCCTACTCGAACGCCGCGCGCACGGGTCTGTGGGCGTGGGCGAAGACCGCGGCGGAGGATCTGATCGACGAGGGGATCACGCTGAACCTCCTCTGTCCGGGGCTCCACGCCACCGATCGCGTCACGCAGCTGGGGCACCGGGGACGCCTGGGCGATCCCGGAGACTTCGGGCGGGTGGCCGCCTTCCTGTGTTCGGGCCACGTGGGGTTCCTATCCGGCGCCGCCATCCAGGTCGACGGCGCGGGTACGCTGGGGCTCTTGTGATGCACGAGAGGGGATATCCGTGACGGCCAGCCAGCAGGTCCGCGACCTCGTGGATCGCTATTGGGAAGGGCTCCTCGAGCGGGATCCGCTGATGGGGACCTTCATCGGCGACGAACGCTACGACGACCGGCTCCCGGACCTCGGTGAGAACGGCCGCGCCGCCGAAGAGACGGCCTCCCGTCAGGCGCTGGAGGCGTTGGCCGCGTACGATCCGGACACGCTCGACGAAGCGGACCGCGCCGACGTCGATGTGATACGAGCCATCTGCGAGCGTTCGCTCGCTCGGATCGAGCAGCGGATCGACCGGTTCGAGGTCGTGAACCACATGCACGGAGCCGGCACGATGCTGGCCCAGGTGGCCTCGCTCCAACGAGCCGATACGCCCGATCGCGTCGATCGGTACGAGGCCCGGCTCCGCGCGTTCCCCACGATGTTGGACGCCGCGATCGAGATCGCGCGGGAGGCGGTGGCGTCGGGCGTCGTCACCCCTCGGATCGTGGCCGAGCGCGCGCTCGCCCAGCTCGATCGGATCCTCGCACTTGCGCCGGAAGATTCGCCGGCGATGCTCCCTCTAGGCGACGACGCAGCGGTCAAGGAGCGGATCGCGGCCACTGTCCGCGACGTCCTGTACCCGGCCCACGCGCGGTTCCGCGATGTCGTCCGCGACGAGTACCTCCCCGCGTCCACTCAGACGATCGGCATGTCCGCGCTGCCCGGCGGGTTAGAGATGTACGCGGCCGAGGTCCTCGGGTGGACGAGCCTCGATCTCGATCCGAAGACCGTCCATGAGCTCGGGGTGGAGCGGTTCGAGCAGATCCAGACCGAGCGGGACGTGGTGGCGGCCGAGCTCGGGTTCGCCACACCGGCGGAGGCGATCGCGGATCGGACCGCTCGCGGGGAGAACACGCTTCCGAGCCCCGAAGCCTTGGTCGCCATGGCGGAGGATCAGGTCCGCCGCAGCTGGGAGATCGCTCCGTCCTTCTTCGGCAGGCTCCCACGCGCCAACTGCCAGGTCCGCAGGGTGGAGGAGTTCCGCGAGGCAGACGAGCCCTTCGCGTTCTACAACCCGCCGACCGAAGACGGCTCGCGTCCGGGGATCTATTACATCAACGCGTTCGACCTCCCGGATCGCGCGCTGCACCACGTCGCGTCCGTCACGTACCACGAGGCGAACCCCGGGCACCATTTCCAGATCGCGCTCGAACAGGAGACATCCGGGCGATCGGCGCTCCGTCGCTTCGGCGGCGCGTTCGCGGGGAGCGCGTACTGCGAGGGCTGGGGCCTGTACTCCGAGCGACTCGCGGACGAGATGGGCCTCTACCTGGACGGGTGGGAGCGGCTCGGGATGCTCGACAACCAGGCGCATCGAGCGGCGCGGCTGATCACCGACACCGGGATCCACATGCTGGGATGGACCCGCGAGGCATCCGTCGCGAAGCTCGAGGACGCCGGGCAGACCCACACCGACGCCGAGATCGAGGTCGACCGCTACATCGGGATGCCGGGGCAAGCGCTCTGCTACATGGTCGGGATGATCGAGATCGAGAAAGCTCGCGACGCGACGCGGGAGCGTGAGGGCGCCGACTTCTCGCTGCGCGAGTTCCACGATCGAGTGCTGGCGACCGGGCAGCTGCCGCTGCCGTCGTTCCGGCGCGTCTTCGGCACGTCCTGATCAGTCGGCGGAGCGCCAGGCCTCGCGGATCCGCACGCGGCCGCGCGTCCGCAGCACCGCGCCCGAATACAGCCGGGCGGCGAAGGGCACCAGAAGGACGGTCGAGCCGACGAGCGCGACCAACGCCGCCGCGATCTGCCAGGCGGGCGCCGCGCCCAGGACGATCCGCACCGGCATCGCGAGCGCCGAGGATGTCGGCAGGATCGAGGCGATCACCTGCAGGCGCCCGTTCGGATCCTGCAGCGCGCCGATCGAGATGAAGAACGAAACCAGGATCGTCAGGTTGATCGGGACGATCACGTTCTGCAGCTCCTCCATCCGCGTCACGAGCGAACCCGCCGCGGCGAACAGCGTCGCGTAGAACGCGAACCCAAGGATGAACCACCCGATCACGAGGCCGGCCGCGCCGAACGCGCTCGGAGACACGTCGATCGCGTTCGTCGCGAACGCGAGCCCGATCGCGAACGACGAGATCACGACGAGCTGCGCCAATCCGAGCGTGCCGATCCCGACGATCTTCCCAAGGAGGAGCTGCTTCGGACGGATCGCCGAGAGCAACATCTCGACGACCCGCGAGGCCTTCTCCTCGATGACGCCGCTCGCGACCCAGATCCCGTAGCCGAAGAGCTGCCCGTAGAGCAGGAGCACGCCGACGAACGCCACGGCGGCGTTCTCACTGCGGTGGGGGGGAGTCGGCTGCAGGACGGCGAGTGTCAGCGGCGTCGGGTCGTTCGCAGCGTCGCGTTCGCTCTGAGGGACACGATGCCGGTCCAGGAGCGCCGTCACGGCAGCGTTCCGCGCGGATGCCTGCACGAGGCTCGAGAGCACGTCGGGGATGTCGGTGAAGCCGATCAACTCGTCGCCGACGACGACGGCATCGACCGAGCCGTCCCGCAGGGCTGCGTTGGCGGTCGCCTGGTCGGAGTAGGCATGCACCTCGATCGGGATCGGAGGCTGTGCGTCATGGCCGAGCTGTGACGCACCCGTCGCGATGGATGGCGAGCCCACGTAGCCGAGGCCGAACGACGGTCCCGAGCCGACGGCACTGGACGCGCGAGCCAGGACGAGGATCGAGATCACCGCGATGTTGATCAGCGTGGAGATCAAGAAGCTCCGCTCGCGGATCCTCACCCAGAAGTCGCGACGCGCCACGAGTCGCCAGGTGCCGCGGTCGGTGGGCTCCGAGCTCACTCCGCGATCACCTCGCGGAAGAGCTCGGAAAGAGAGGGACGCACAGGTCCGAACGCCGCGACGTCGCCCTCGGCGCGGGCAAGGTCCAGGATGCGCTGCGGATCCGCGTCGCCGTTCAGCTCCAGCACGACGGCCCCGTCGCCCCGGCCCGCGAGCGAGACACCCGGGACGACTTCCCACCAACCATCCGTCGCAGCGGGCACCTCGATCCGCCAGAGGTTGCGCGCCCGCATCGCTCGGAGCTCACGGATCGATCCCCGCGCGACGATGCGCCCGCGATCGATCAACACCACCTCGTCGCAGATCCTTTCGACCAGCTCCAGCTGATGGCTCGAGAAGACGACCGGGACACCCCGGTCGCGCGCCTGCCCGCGGAGCACCTCCGCGAGCACGTCCACGCCCACCGGATCCAGCCCAGAGAACGGCTCGTCGAGGACCAGGACGTCCGGTTCGTGGACGAGGGCAGCGGCAAGCTGGACGCGTTGCTGATTCCCGAGCGACAGCGTCTCCATGCGATCGTTCGGATCACCGACCACCTCGAGGAGCTCGAGGAGCTCCGTGGCGCGGCTG
>VAYF01000115.1:3949-14035 GCA_005883885.1 Actinomycetota bacterium
GCGTGTAACACGCCGAGCGCGATGCGCATCGTCGTCGTCTTGCCCGATCCGTTACGCCCGACGAACCCGACGATCCGGCCGTCCGGGACCTCGAAGGACACGCCGTCGAGCGCGACGACGTCGTCGAACCGACGGCGGAGATCGATCAGCTCGAGCACGGGCGAGGCCAGGATAGGCGACGTCGAACGGCGCACCGGTACCCGGACCTCGGCCCGGCACCGGTGCGCCTCCGACCGTCAGGCCGCGGTGAGCGACGACGGGGCCGGCTCGCCGAGCGCGACGCTCAAGACGTCCCGGACGTCGTCGGCCAGATGGAACCGCATCTCGGCGCGCACCTGCTCGGGCACGTCGTCCAGATCGCCTTCGTTCCGCTTCGGCAAGATGACCTCCGTGAGCCCGGCCCGGTGCGCCGCGAGCACCTTCTGCTTCACGCCGCCGATCGGCAGCACCCGTCCTTGCAGGGTCACCTCGCCGGTCATCCCGACGGCCGGCCTGACCGTCTCGCCGGTGAGCAGCGAGACGAGCGCGGTCGTCATCGTGACCCCGGCGCTCGGTCCGTCCTTCGGGACCGCACCCGCGGGGACGTGGACATGGAACCGGCCGGTGAGCCGGCCAGGTTCGATCCCGAGCTCCGCCGCGTGCGAGCGGACGAACGACAGCGCGATCTGCGCCGACTCCTTCATCACGTCGCCAAGCTGTCCGGTGAGGGTCAGCCCCTCGCCCTCGTCCTCGCGCGTGGCCTCGATGAACAAGACGTCCCCACCCGTGCCGGTCACGGCGAGCCCCGTCGCGACGCCGGGGACCGAGGTCCGTTCGGCCATCTCCTCGAACGAGAAGCGCTGACGGCCCAGGTAGCCCCGCACGTCCTCCCGGTCGACGACGACAGGAGCCGCAGCATCGCCGGCGGCGAGCTTGGTCGCGACCTTGCGGAACGTCTTGCCGAGCTCACGTTCAAGGTTGCGCACGCCGGCTTCCCGCGTGTAGGAGGCCACGATCTCGCGGAGCGCGTCGTCGGTGACGGTCACCTCGTCCTCACGGAGCCCGTTCCGCTCGATCTGCCGCGGCATCAGGTGATGCCGGGCGATCGCGACCTTCTCGTCCTCCGTGTATCCGTCGAGCCGGAGCACCTCCATCCGGTCGAGCAACGGTCCAGGGATCGTCTCGGCGACGTTGCCCGTCGCGACGAACAGAACCTCGGACAGATCGAGGTCTACATCGAGGTAGTGGTCGCGGAAGGTGTGGTTCTGGGCTGGATCCAGCACCTCGAGGAGGGCCGACGACGGGTCCCCGCGCCAGTCCGCTCCGACCTTGTCGATCTCATCGAGCATCATGACCGGGTTCTTCGTTCCGGCGTCCTTCAGGGCGCGCACGATCCGCCCCGGCAGCGCACCGACGTACGTCCGGCGGTGACCGCGGATCTCGGCTTCATCGTGCACCCCGCCCAAGGAGACGCGGACGAACTTCCGTCCGAGGGCGCGTGCCACCGACTCGCCGAGCGAGGTCTTGCCGACGCCGGGAGGCCCGATCAGCGTGAGGATCGCACCGGAGCCCCGTCCGCCCTGTTCCGAGAGCCCGCGCTCCGCCCGGAGCTTGCGGACCGCCAGGTACTCGACGATCCGGTCCTTCACATCGCCGAGGCCCTCGTGGTCCTCATCGAGGATCCGGCGCGCGTCGGTGATGTCCAGGTTGTCCTCGGTGCGTACGTTCCAGGGGAGCTCGGTCATCCAGTCGAGGTAGGTCCGGATCCATCCGTACTCGGGCGACTGTTCGGAGGTCCGCTCGAGCCGACCGAGCTCCCGCTCGGCCTGCTCGCGAACGGCGTCGGGCATCCCGGACTCGGTGATCTTGACGCGGAGCGTCTCGATCACGTCCTCCGAGCCGTCCTCGCCGAGCTCCTTACGGATCGCGGCCATCTGCTCGCGCAGGATCGCCTCGCGCTGCCGCTGTTCCAGACTCTCGGACACCTCGTCACGGATCTTCTCCTTCACCTGCACCTCGGCGAGGGTGTCCTTCGCCCACCCGAGGACGAGTTCGAGCCTTCGCTCCACGTCGATCGTCTCCAGCACCTCGACCTTCCGCTCGAAGGACAGGTCCGGTGAGTAGCCCGCGATGTCGGCGATCTGTCCCGGATCCGACAGCCCCCGGAGGAACTCGGCGACCGCGGGGACCCCCCGGGCTTCGACGATGCTCTCGATCGTCGCCCGGTATTCGCGGGCGAGCGTCTCAGCGCGTTCCGACGCCGGCCCATCGGCGACCGGCTCCAGCTGGACCCAGGTCGCCTCGCCGGTCCCTGCCACCCCGACACCGATCGACGCCCGTCCGAGCCCGCGGATCACCAAGGCCTCGGTCCCGCCGCGGATCCGTCCGAGGTCCTCGATCTTCGCGATGGTCCCGACGCGTGCGTATCGGCCTTCAAGTCGAGGGACCAGCACGAGCAGGCGGTCGTCATCCGAAGCCGCTGCGTCGACGGCGGCGCGAGCCTCCGGCGATTCGAGGGTCAGCGTGACGACCATCCCGGGGAGGACGACCCCGGTCGTGAGCGGGAGGAGCGGGAGGGTGAGCGTGTCGAGGTCCGACATCGGGATGATTCCTTTCCGATCGAAGGTTTGCACCTGCGCAAACGCGGCCGCAAGGCTCCGCATTCCCGGCACGAAGCATGATTACGCCGTTACACGGCTATGACCATCCTTCACCTTCCGTTCGCCTGCACCCCTTGCGTTTCGGCTGTCGTTGTCGGCTGGACCCCGTATGGTGTCCCGATGGCGGGAGCGATCGTCGCCGAGGGCCTGCGCAAGAACTTCGGCAGCGTGGAAGCGTTGCGCGGCATCGATCTCGACGTCGCCTCAGGAACCGTGTTCGGCTTCCTCGGGCCCAATGGCGCGGGCAAGACCACCGCCGTGCGCATCTTCACGACGCTCCTGCTTCCGGACGGGGGCAGGGCGGAGGTGGTCGGCCTCGACGTCGTCCGGGACGCGGAGGCCCTCCGCGCTCGGATCGGGCTTGCCGGGCAGTCCGCCGCCGTCGACGAGAACCTGACCGGGCTCGAGAACATCGAGATGGTGGGGCGCCTGTACCACCTCCCCGCGGCGGAGGCTCGCCGTCGCGCCGGCGAGATCCTCGAGCGCTTCGGGCTGGCGGAGGCTGGCGACCGGCAAGCCAAGACCTACTCCGGCGGGATGCGACGCCGCTTGGACGTCGCCGCGAGCCTCGTCGCGCGTCCCGATGTGCTGTTCCTCGACGAACCCACCACCGGCCTCGATCCACGGAGCCGGATCGATCTGTGGGCGATGATCCGCGAGCTCGTCCACGAGGGGAAGACGATCCTGCTCACCACCCAATACCTGGAGGAAGCCGACAACCTGGCCGACCGCATCGCCGTCGTCGACCTCGGGACGATCATCGCGGAAGGCACCGCCGACGAGCTCAAGGATCAGATCGGCGGTGAGGTGCTCGAGCTCCACGTCAAGGACCCGGCTCAGATCAGCCAGGTGGGTCAGGCCTTGTCGGGCGTGGGCATCGGCGAACCCTCGATCGACCAGGAAGCGGGGAAGATCCGGATCCCCGTCGGGGCCGACGGACCCGCGGCCTTGCTCGATAGCGTCCGCCGGATCGACGACATGAAACTGGCGCTCGAGGACATCGCGCTGCACCGTCCGACGCTGGACGACGTGTTCCTCTCGCTCACGGGACACGCGGCCGAGGAGGAGCAGGAGGAGCAGGCGAGCTCAGGTCGTCGCAAGCGCGGCCGAAGGCAAGGCCAGAGGAGGGACGCATGAGCACCGCGATCTCGGCACCTCCCGGCGTCCGCCCCGGCGGACGGATCAGGTACGGGTTCTCCGACGGCATGGTGGTGATGCGCCGGAACCTCCTGCAGCTCTCGCGGATACCGACGGTCCTGGTCTTCGAGCTCGTGCAGCCCATCATGTTCGTGCTGCTGTTCCGCTTCGTGTTCGCGGGCAACATCATCACCCCGCCCGGGATGACCTACGTGATGTACCTCATGCCCGGCATCTTCACGCAGAACGCCATCTTCGGTTCCACGACGACCGCGATCGGTCTGGCCGAGGACATGAAGAAGGGGCTCCTCGATCGGTTCCGTTCCCTGCCCATGGCGCGGTCGGCCGTGCTCGTCGGCCGGACCACATCCGATCTGGCGAAGAACCTGATCTTGGTCCTGCTCGTGATCGGGGTGGGATACCTCGTCAACTTCAGGTTCCAGAACGGGCTGGTCGGCGCGGTCGCGATGATCCTCCTCGTCCTCGCGGTCGGCTTCGTGTTCTCATGGATCTCCGCAACGGTCGGCCTCGCGATCAAGGAGGTCGAGGGCGTGCAGGCGGCGATGTTCACCGGGATCTTCCCCATCGTGTTCATCAGCTCCGCTCTCGTGCCGGTCCAGGGGATGGTCTCGTGGATCCAACCTGTCGCCGAACGCAATCCGGTGACGATCTGGGCCAACTGCGCCCGGGTGCTGGCACTGGGCAACGTCGCCCTCCCAACCGACCGGGCGACGCATACGATCCCGACCACCAGCCTCGAGGGGCTCCTCGCATGGTCGGCGATCTGGATCCTCGGACTCCTGATCGTGTTCGTGCCCGTGTCGATCCGCATGTACCGCAAGCTGACCTGAGAACCACGAGGAAAGGGGAACAACCCCGGCGATCCGCGGGTTGCTGAGTGCATCGTTCCGCCGGCCCGCGGCGGAGAAGAAGGAGGACCTGCATGCTCGGCTTCGAAGGCGAGAACGCCCGGGAGAAGGTCATCGTCCTGTTGACCATGTGCTTCGCGCTCGCGATGGCGATGCTCGACAACACCGTGGTCAACGTGGCGCTTCCCAGCATCCAGAACCATCTGGGGGCCGGGTTCAGCGAGCTCCAATGGGTTGTCGACGGGTACGTCCTCGCGTTCGCCTCCCTGTTGCTCACCGGCGGGATCATCGGCGACCGCTACGGGCGGAAGAAGATGTTCTTGGCGGGCGTCGGCGTCTTCACGGTTTTCTCGTTCCTGTGCGGCGTGTCGCAGAACCCGAGCCAGCTGATCGCGTTCCGAGCGCTCCAGGGGGTGGGCGGCGCCCTCCTGATCCCTGGCACCCTCTCCATCCTGACGGTGACCTTCCCGGTGAACGAGCGGGCGAAGGCGCTCGGGATCTGGGCGGGCGTGTCGGGGATCGCGCTGGCCTTGGGCCCGACGCTCGGCGGCTACATGGTCGAGCACCTTGGCTGGCAGTCCGTGTTCTTCCTCAACGTCCCCATCGGGATCGCCGCGTTGATCGTCGCGGTCCGGACGGTCAGGGAGTCGGTCTCGGAGGTGGAACGGCAGCTCGACGTGTGGGGTCTCGTGCTGGGGACCGCGGCGCTGTTCTTCGTTACGTACGGCCTGATCGAGGCCAACCAACTGGGGTGGGGCAGCGCGCGGATCGTCGGGTCGTTCGTCCTGTTCGCCGTCTTCCTCGTCGCGTTCCTGTGGTGGGAGCTCCGGAACCCGCACGCGATGATGCCGATGCGCTACTTCCGGATCCCGGCGTTCTCGGCCGGAAACGCCGTGGCGTTCAGCATCGGTCTCGGGATGTTCGCGACGTTCTTCTTCCTCACGATCTACATGCAGACGATCCACGCGTACTCGCCCTTCCGGGCCGGCGCCGCGTTCCTGCCGCTGACCCTCGCGATCATCGTGACCGCACCGAACGCCGGGCGGTACGCCTCCGAACACGGATCGCGCGCGCCGATGACCTATGGGTTGATCCTCACCGGAACGGGACTGCTGCTGCTCGGCCTGCTGCTGACGCCCACGACGTCGTACTGGGTCATGTTCCCGATCTACCTGATGATGGGCCACGGGATGGGCGCCACCATGGCGCCGATGACGGCCGCCGTCATGAACTCGGTGGGACCGCAGCGCGCGGGACTCGGGTCTGCGATGACCAATACGAGCCGGGAGGTCGGCGGCGTGCTGGGCATCGCGCTCCTCGGCGCCATCTTGACCACGCAGCTGAAGAGCGCGTTCGCGCCCGCCGTCGCGGGACTGGGCCTGAACGCCCAACAGCTCGGCGTGATCAACGATGCGGCCAAGCACGGCAGCCTCGTTACGACGGGGATCGGGCTGTCGTCCGGTCAGGCCTCCACGCTCCAACAGGCGTTCGACGACGCCTTCATGAAAGGGTTCCACCCGGCCCTGGTGTTCGCCGGCGCCATCGTCCTGTTCGCGGCGGTGATCGCGAACCGGCTGATCCCGGGGCGCGAGACGGTCGCGGAGGCGCACGCCGCGGCCGCGGCGGACCATGCGGAGGCCGTTCCCGTCGAGATGTGACGCGAGGGTTACCCCGGCTCAGCTCCCGGGTTTGAAGACCATGTCCGCGACGACCAGGATCAGGACGACCAGGTCGACGCGCGACACCGCGAAGATGCGCTTGATCCGGCGTTGGATCTCGGGATCGGACGGGTCGCGCTCCGCTGCGAGCTTCCCCAGCCGCCCGGACTCCGGTCCCAGGAACCCCGCGCCGGTCGCGATCGTGACCGCGATGCCCGCGAGGCCGAGCAGCACCCAGGTATCGGTGAAGTTCCACGCGCTGACCGCGACGATCCATATCCCGAAGACGAGCACGGCGATCGCGGCGGGCGTGATCAGCCGCTTGCCGAGGTCCCCGATGTCCTTGGCGGTCGCGGCCAGGCGCGCCGGGTCACCTTCTCCCATCACCTTGGTCGCGAGTACCTGCGCGTAGATCACGCTGCCCACCCATGTGATCGCCGCCAGGATATGGACGAACTTCAACGTGTCGTAGTACCCGGTCGAGATGGCCAGCATCGCTCCCCCCTTCGTGCCCGTCGCGGCATCTGAGCGCACATCCTCAGCTGGAACAAGTGTCCTACGTGGTCGGGTGGCGCGCGTCGTAGCGCCAGAACCCGGGCGCGAACGAGCGAAGGATGCCGACCCCTACGATCGTGATGAGCCCACCCGACACGATCGAGATCGCGGGCGTCGTGAGGGTCGCGACCGCGCCCGATTCGAAATCGCCGAGCGCCGGGCCGGTCGCCCAGACCGCCATGCCGATCCCCTCAAGTCGCCCGCGGAAGCGGTCCTCGACCGCCGCTTGGATGATGGAGAGTCGGTAGATGCCGCTCACCATGTCGCCGGCGCCGGCGATCGCCAGCATCACCAGCGATAGCCACAACGCGTGCGAGAGACCGAACACGACGATCGCGCCGCCCCACACGACGATCGACAGCATGATCGCCCTGCCTTGGCGACGGACGTCCTTCGCCCGGCCGGAGAGCAGCGTCGCGAGGAACGCACCCGCGGCGGGGGCCGCGTAGAGATAGCCGAGGTACTGGGCCGGGTGGGTGGCGCTGAGCTTGAAGGCGATCGCTGGCAAGAGCGCCATCGGGAACCCGAAGATCATCGCGTTCAGGTCCGCGAGGAACACCGACTGGACGTTCCGCTTGCCCTTGAGGAATCGGAAGCCGGCCTTGACGGCGGCCCAGCTGACCTCGTTGTCCTCGTGTGCGGGCGGTGACGGGCGCATCAGTCGGATCGCAAGGATCACGACCGCGAACGTCGCCACGTCGAAGAGGTAGACGCCGGCCGGCTTGATAGCAACCAGCAAGAAGCCCGCCGCGACCGGCCCGAGCATCCCGGCAAAGGTTCCGAAGCCGGCATCGAGCGCGTTGGACGACGGCAGGAGGTCCCTATCGAGGAGCCGGGCGGGCCACGTGTCCAGGGCGGGACGGTTGAAGGTGTAGAGGCCCGCCGCGAAGAACGTGAACACGTACATCGGCCACAACAGAGGGTTCGGGAGCAGCGCGTTGATCGCCATCAGTCCCGACATCACCGCGAGCAGAGCGTGGGTGACGGTGACCAACCTGCGGCGCTCGACCGCGTCGGCGACCGTACCGCCGATGATTGGGAAGACGAAGACGGGGACGAGCGCGGCGAGGCCCAGCAACCCGACTGCGAAGTTCGATCCGGTGATCTTGAATACCTGGAACGGGATCGCGACCGCGACGATCTCGTCGCCGAAGTTCGAGACGCTGTGCCCGAAGAAGAGCAGCCGGAAGTCGCGCGAGACCCTGAGCGGCGTCAGGTCCATCAGATGGCCCCGCGCGCGTTCCAAGACGCCGACACGCGGCGGCGGATCGGGGCGCGGGAGCATGGGGACCTGGTCCACGGTCGAGGACCGTAGCACCGAGCCCGAGGGGGATCTGGGCAGCCGCCCATGTCAGACTGTGTCCGTGCCGTACCAGGTCATGGCTCAGCGCTGGCACGACTTCTACATGCTCGCCGGAACGGCGGCAGCGACGCTCGTCGGCCTGCTCTTCGTGGGCCTCTCGTTGCACCTCCGGGCGGTCCTGTCCCGCTCGGAAGTCCGGAGCCTGGCGCGAGTGACGCTGGCGAACTTCGGCCTGATCCTCTTCGTGTCCCTGTTCATGGTGATCCCGCAAGGACCATCGACGACCAGCCCCGACCTCATCGGTTCTGGGATCTTCAGCCTCGCCGTGGTCGCGCCGAGCCTCATCGCGGCGGGCCGCAGTCGGACGCGGACGCTGCGCCCGTACCAGCTCGCATTGCGGTTCGGTACGAGTGCCCTCGGCTACGTGGCCGTGACGGTCGCGGGCGTGTTCCTCGGGAGGGGATCCGAAACGGCGGCGTTCAACTGGTTGGTCGTGGTCACCGTCATCCTGTTGGTCGTTTCGCTGCGCAACAGTTGGGACCTCCTGGTCAGCGTCGGCGCTGCCACGCTCGAAGACCAGCCACATCCCTGAACGGTCGGGGCCTCCCACGGAGTCGTGCGATGATCCCGCCCCCCCTGCGTCCGACCTGGACCGGAGGGGCCGCTGGCACCGGTTCGGCCTCCGCCGCGGGCCAGCGCAGGAGGCGGTCGATCCGTCTGTCGTTCAACGTCCGTGCACGGTGAAGTGATCGCCCAGCTTGGTGGGGAGGCCCCCGCTGCGGCGCCGTTCGACCTCGAGCGCGTCGCGGAGGATCCGATGGATCGACGCCGTGAGCGTCGCCCGCTGATCGGCATCGAGCTTCCCGAGCTGCGACGTCGGCGAGAGCTTCGCGTCGTGCATGACGTCGTCGGTGTAGCCGCGCCCCATGCCGGCGATCGTGCGCTGGTCGCGGAGGATCGTGTGCACCCGCCGCGTGTCGATCGAGCTCAGCAGCAGCGCATCGGCCTCCGGGCTGAGCGCCTCGGGCCCGAGCTTCGCGAGCGGACCGTCATCCCCCGCGGCGAGGATCCACCAGCCCGACTTGCGTTGGGTCCCGAACTCCTTCACCAAGAGAGAAGGTCGCTCTTCGAACCGCAGCCGGACCACGCTTCCGCGGGGTTTCGTGCTCTTCGGCGGCGCCTCGACATCGAGGCGGCCACCCTGCGAGAGGTGCACGAGCAGCCGGCGCTCGTCTTCGAACGCGAACACCAGGTACTTCCCCCGGCTGCCGACCGACGCCGTCGTCGCTCCCCTCAGCTCCTCCGGCCGAGGCGCGTAGGTCTTCAGCGAAGAGAACTGCAGGATGTCGGCGCGATCGAACCGCGCACCCTGGACGATCTCATGGATGCGCTCGGAGAGTGCGTGGACCTCGGGGAACTCCGGCATCGGTCCGACTCACCCCGCCGACCCTGCTGCCGATTCGCGCACGATCGCCGCGCACTCGTCCACGCGATCCGCGTGGGTTCGGTGCGAGACGATGCATGCCCGAACCCAGTACTCGTCACGGATCATCGTGCTCGACAGGAAGACCCGCTTGGACGCGTTGATCCGCGTCAGCAGCTCACGGTTGGCCGCCTCGTCAGCCCCGCGAAGACGGAACGGCACGACCGTGAGCTGGGGATCCCACCCGATCTCCAGGTTGTGATCGGCGGCGAGCGCCCGATGGAGCCGGTCGGTCAGGTCGAGCTTCTCGTCGAGCGCCTCCCGGAACGCGGCGACCCCGTGCAGGACGAGGGGGAACCAGACGCGGAACCCTCGGTTGTCCCGCGAGAGCTCTGGCGAGTACTCGGTGTAGTTGGGCAGGGCGCCCGTCGGCGGGAGATCCTGGAGGTAGGCGGCCCCCTCGTAATGCGCATCGCGGAGCGCCGCCCCGTCTCGCACGACC
>VAYF01000165.1 GCA_005883885.1 Actinomycetota bacterium
CGACCCGAGCGGACCCAACGGGGCCGCGAACGACACGGGATCTACGACCGCCGATCCCTCCGTCATGGCGCTGAAGGAGTGCTCGTGTCGATAGCGAGCGAAGGGGCCTCGCACCTGTTCGTCCGCGAAGAACGTCGGTCGGTCGAACTCGACGATCCGGCTGGTCATCGTCCAGCGGATCCCGAGATGCCGAGCCCGCCAGGTGACGTCTTCGCCAAGACCGATCCGCCCGCGTATCACGCCGGCGATCGCCTGCTCCTGGTGCCCCGCCATCGAGCCGAGATGAGCATCGATGCTCAGCGCCAGATCGAAGACTTGGTCGATCGGCGCCCGTACGAGCGTCGAGCGTTCGAATGAGACGGTCATCTCTTCACCGCGCTCGGGTCGACGCTGCAGGCGCGCTGGCCGAGCATCCGACCGAGGCGGTTCCGATGACGTGCGACCAGTCGATAGATCCGTTCGGTCGTACCCGGGAAGCTTGCGGCCACCGACGCGAGGGCGCTTCCGCCCGGCAGCTCGGCGAGGATCACCCGAACGGCGTGGCCGCCCGACCACACCCTGCCGTCCGAGGTGACGGCGTGCATCGAATCGAGGCGCTGCGCAACCGGAACGGCGTCCAGCAGTTCGGCTCCCCGTCCGCTCTGGATCGGCGCGAACGTGAGCCGGCGCCGCCTATCCCAAACCCGCAGCTTGTCCGCGGACCAGCGGCAGAACCCGCAGTCCCCGTCGTAGAGGACCGTGGTCACGCGCTAGTTCGATCCCGGCGGGCCGTACGTCGCCGAGATCACGCCGGTCTTGAACGTCTCAGACCTCAGCAGGTCCAGGGGCACCTGCGCCGTCACGTCGTCGAACAGACGCTTCCCGGACCCGAGGACGATCGGATGGATCATCAGGTCGAGCTCGTCGAGCAAGCCCGCCTGCAGGAGCGACCGCACGAGCGTCACGCTGCCGGTCATCCCGATGTCCTTCCCGAGTTGCATCTTGAGCGTCCGGACGGCATCGAGGTCGCGCACCACGGTCGTGGGCTGCCAGTCGACCTCGCCCAGCGTGGTCGAGACCACTACCTTCGGCGTGTTGTTGATGAACGCGGCGAACGGGTCGTCCTCGCCGGTCTTGACGGGCCAGTAGGCCGCGAACTCTTCGAACGTGTTCCGACCCAGCAACAACGTATCCGTCTGCGCCATGCTGGCGCCGATCGCCTGCCCCATCTCGTCGCTGAAGTACTGCAGGTTCCAGTCCTGAGGCGACTCGGTCACACCGTCCAGCGAGATGAACAGCCCAGCCCCGATCTTCCGCATCTGCGCGCCTCCTTCGCCGTGAACCCGCCACCCTACGACGGCGTCCCGCCGCCGAACCCGCCGCGCAACGGTCGGTTCGCTTAAGCCGATGGTCGGTGCGCCCGATGAGCACTCAAGACGCTCGAGCGTGGAGTTCGCTGTGGACCGGAACAACAGACATCGGATCCGCTTCTGCCTCGCCGTAGGTGTGGTCGCCCTGCTCACACCCGCGGCGTGTACCGGTGCAGCGCAGCCGAAAGGCCAGGTCGTGGGGATCACGCTGAAGGATTTCCACATCGACAACGGGGCGCCCTCCGTGACCGACGGTGACGTCGTCATCCAGGTCCACAACGAGGCGCCCGCCACGCACGAGTTCGTGGTCGTGCGGACGGACCTCCCCGCCGACGGACTGCCCCTCGGCCCCGACGGGTTGAGCGTGAACGAGGACTGGCTGGACAAGGTCGGAGAGCTCAACGAGGTCCCCGCCGGGACGGTCGGAACGCTTCCCCTGCACCTCACCCCCGGTCGCTACGTCTTCTTCTGCAACCTGGACGGCCACTACCTCGGTGGGATGCACGCCGTCCTGGAGGTCTCCGCGGGTGGTTAAGGGCGCGGCCGGTCGACGGCTCCTCGCACCGGGTGCGCTGCACCTCGATCGGCGGATCGGGCGAACGCTGGCCGTCTACCTCGTCGTCATCACCGTGATCGTGGGGTACAACGCTCGGGCGATCGCGGATCAACGAGGGTCGGCCCTCAGCGTCAACGTGGCGGCACGGCAGCGCGCCCTGGCAGAGCGATACGAGAAGGACGTCATCCTGACCACCCAGGGGATCCAGGCCGACCCGGGAGAGGACGCGCAGCAGCTGCTGGCGAACGCGGACGCCCTCTTGCACGGTGGCGAGGTGCTGGCGGTGCAGGGCGCGGACGAGGAGGTCCAGATCCAGCCCGCGAGCCATGACCCCCTCGTCGTGGCCAAGCTCACCGAAGAGGACCGGCTGATTCAGGAGCTCATCGCGGTGGGCGACGACCTCTACGCGATGAGGACGGGCCAACCGGGCTACCCGGAGCACCTCCGTACCCTCCGGATCGTGGGCGCGCAGGTCACGAGCATCTCCAACGATGCCGTCGGCCAGATGACCCGGGAGACCGAGGCCGCTCTGGCGCGGCTCGTGGCCGTGGTCATCACCCTGGGCGTGCTCGGCGCGATCGCGGCGCTCGCCATGGCATGGTTCCTGCGGCGGACCGCCGCCCAGCGCGCGGCGCAGTTCCGTTCGCTGGTGCACAACGCCTCGGACCTGATCACGGTGCTCGACGAGACGGGAGATATCCGATACCAGAGTCCCTCAGCGGAGCAGCTGGTCGGGGTGAGTTCGGAAGAACTCATCGGGACGAGCTACCTTGCGCTCCTGGACGAGAACGATGGATCGCGCCTCCGCACCATCCTCGCGGACCTCGCGACCTCGACCGACCCCACCGCGTCCGCAACGGCGGAGTACCGGCTCCGACACGAAGACGGATCGTGGCGGTCGGTGGAAAGCATCGTGAGCAATCAGATGACCGACCCCACCGTCAAGGGCCTCGTGCTCAACACGCGCGACGTCACCGACCGGAAGCTCTTGCAGGAAGAGCTGGCGCACCAGGCGTTCCACGATTCGCTCACCGGATTGTCGAACCGTGCCGTCTTCCGCGACCGCGTCGATCACGCACTCGCGCGCGCCACGCGCACCGGCAGCCGATCGGCGGTCTTCTTGCTGGACCTGGATGGCTTCAAGACGGTCAACGACAGCCTCGGGCACGACGCCGGGGACCAGTTGTTGATCGCGGCCGCCCAGCGCCTGCAGTTCCAGGGTCGGTCGAGCGACACGGTAGCGCGGATCGGCGGCGACGAGTTCGGGATCCTGTTGGAGGACGATGCCGACGAGGCGAGCGCCCGCGCCATGGCTGATCGCCTTCTGGCGGCGTTCTCGGTTCCGTTCGAGGTCCGGGGACGGGAGCTGTTCGTACGAGCGACCATCGGGATCGCGCTCAGCGTTGCCGGAGAGTCGAACACCGACGAGATGATCCGGAACGCGGACACCGCGATGTACGCCGCGAAGGCCGCCGGCAAGGCCCGGTACGAGTTCTTCCGTCCGTTCATGCATGCGCGCGCGCTGGAGCGCTTCGAAGTTCAAGCCGACCTGGAGCAAGCCCTGATCCGCCACGAGTTCGTCGTGCACTATCAGCCGATCGTCGATTTCGAGACCGAGAAGGCCCTGGGCGTCGAGGCGCTCGTCCGCTGGAACCACCCGACCCGTGGTCTGCTCGGCCCGCTCGAGTTCATCCACATCGCCGAGGACACGGGGGTCATCGTCCCGCTGGGCCTCTGGGTGCTCGGCGAGGCGTGCAGGCAAACCGTCGCGTGGCGCGCCGAATACCCGGACGCGTCCGATCTCCGCGTCAGCGTCAACCTCAGCACGCGGCAGCTGCTCGAGCCGGACCTGGTCCCACGGGTGCGTCAGATCCTCGAGGCAAGCGAGCTGGAGCCGACCGCGCTCACGCTGGAGCTGACGGAGGGCAGCCTCATGCAGAAGATCGAGGAGACGGTCACGAAGCTGCGAGCGTTGAAGGAGCTGGGCGTTCGCCTCGCGATCGATGACTTCGGAACCGGTTCGTCGTCGCTCGGCTACCTGCAACGGTTCCCGATCGACATCCTGAAGATCGACAAGTCGTTCGTGGACGGGATCGCCTCCCTCGATTCCGAGGACCCGGCGCTCGTGCGTGCGATCGTCGAGATGGCGAAGACGCTGCGCCTGGAAACCGTCGCCGAGGGCATCGAGGAGACCGAGCAGCTTGCCGAGCTCCGATCGGCGGGATGCCGAACGGGTCAGGGATACCTGTTCGCGAGACCGCTGCACCCCGATGCGATGGGAGCGTTCCTCAGCAAGGTCACCGAGGAACCCCTCGCGATGACTCGGTCCGACGCGACCTCGCCCTAGCCGCGCGCGGCGCGGGTCTTCACGACGGTGCGCGCCAGCAAGAGCGCCGCGATCGCGATCAGCTGACCACCCAGGATCACGCGGTTCACGTCGATCGCCGGACGCCAATCGACCTCTTCGCCGCGGATCACGAACGCGCCGGCCGGGCGCGCGTTGACGCCGAAGCCCGCGCCGATCCCAGCGCCTTCCCCTGCCGGACCCTCGCCGCCACCGCCGCCGGCGCCGCCCTGCACGCGCGCCGCGGGGATCAGGGTGACGCCGTTCTTCTCATACGGGTCACCGAACACGCGTCGGACGCTCATCACGTCCCTGGCCTGTTCGATCGTCTGGCGGACATCGCTCTTCGTGTCCATGTCGGCCTCCTCCGCCGTCGACGCTCGCTTCCACCCTACGCATATCCACGCGAACGAAGCGTGCCGTGGCGCGGTCAGTCGCCTTCGGAGGCGAGGGTCTGCTCGAGCCGATCGATCGCGTCCGTGAGACGTCGGCCGTCGGCGCCCGAGAGCGTTCCCTAGTCGACCGCTCCGGAGATCTTGTCCTTCAGGTCGTTGTGCTTGCTGCCGGCGTCGCCTCCATGACCGTGGCCGTGACCGTTCACGACTTCGCCGACCGCATGCTGGATGTCCGACGCTAGCTTGTGGTCGATCGCTCCGGCGTCTTGCAGCTGCTGCGTCAACGCGAGCAGCGCCGCCCCGGCCGTCTGCGGCGTCTGCGATGCGACCGTCGATGGCGAAGACGACGGAGACGAAGGGGTGGTCGACGATCGCTGGGTCGGGCTCGACGCCGGCCTGGGGTCACCGCCCGCGAGCAGCGCGATCAGGAGCGCGAGCAGCGCGACGACACCGACGATCCCCGCCGCCATCGGCCACCATGGCTTCCGCCGTTGCCTGAGCTCCTGCGCCCGGCGCGGCAGGACGGCGGTCGAGGTGGTCGTCTTCGCGATCGGCTCGGTCGGGACCGACCCGAGCGCGCGCTGTACCTCTTCGGCCGATGCGGGCCGGTCACCGGGATCCTTCGCCATCAAGCCGGCGACCAGCGCACCGAGCTCGGCAGGGACCGTTGGAACGAGCGAATCGACGCGCGGTGGCGTCGAGTGGACCTGCTGATAGACGAGCGACACCGCGTCGTCGCCGGAGAACGGACGGCGCCCCACGAGCATCTGGAACAGCACGCAGCCGAGCGAGTACAGATCGGCCCGCGCATCGACCTTCCCGCCCGTCGCCTGTTCCGGCGCCATGTACGGAGGCGAGCCGAACGTTTGCCCGGTCAGGGTCAGCGTCGCGTCGGGGCGTTCCAGGCGTGCGATACCGAAGTCGCCGATCTTGGCGGCATCCGTCGGCGTCAGGAACACGTTCGATGGCTTCACGTCACGGTGCACGATGCCGCGCTCGTGCGCTGCGGCGAGACCGCTCGCGATGTCGGTCGCGACCGCGACGGCGCGGGCAGGCTCGACACGACCGGACCCCACGAGCTCCCGTTCGAGCGTCGTCCCTTCGACGAACTCCATCACCAGGTACGGGCGCTCGGCGTCCTCGCCGGCGTCGTAGACCGCGACCACGTTCGGGGAGTTCACCTGCGCGAGCGCCCTGGCCTCCCGGAGGAATCGCGCGCGTGCCGGCTCATCCTGGACCAGTGATGGCGACATGAGCTTGACCGCCACGCTCCGATGCAGCGTCAGGTCGGTGGCCTCGAACACCTCGCCCATCCCGCCGTTGCCGAGCGAACGATCGAGCCGATACCGCTCCACGAGCACGGTCGGAAGGGGTGTTCCGGTCGGAGGCGTGGGAAGGACATCCTCACGATCCATCGCTCCGAGGCTAGCCTACGCGGCCCCTCCCCGTGGCTGGACCGCGAACGTCACCTCGGCGAGCACGGGCGGACGGAACGGACCGTGGTCCGAGGCGACGAACTCCGCGCGCAGGGTATGCGTTCCAGGGGAGACCGACAGAGTGGTCTGCAGACCCGTCATCGCGACGATCGAGCCGTCCAGGTACAGATGGATGTGACCCTGGTTCGGAACGACGTGGATCGTCGTGATCGGAACGATCGTCGCGTCGCTCAGGCGGAGCGAGACGGGCACCGTCGCCGGATCGCCCTGGAAGATCTCCCCCGCACGCGGGGACAGGATGACCAGCTGGCCCGTCGAGGTCGGCCTGCTGAGCGAGCCGGGCCCGATCAGGAACGGCAGGACGGTCGCGACGCTGAAGCAGCCTGCAGCAGCGAGCCCCAGGCCGACCACGGCGACCCGTCCCGGCGTGCCCTCGCGATGGTGCGCCACCCAATACGCGCCGAACACCGCACCCATGCCCGCGAAGAAGAGGCCCTCGGACGTGAAGACGACCGGCGCGGGGAACGCCGCATGCGCGATCAGAGTGACCCCGAACACCCCGCGAGGCTAGCCCACCCCACCGACGTCGGGCCAGGCTGTCGGCGCCGTGGGGGAAGATACACCGCGATGCCTGACATCCTCACGGCGCGCCGGTTGAACCGCGCCCTGCTCGCGCGCCAGATGCTCTTGCGACGGCGGAAGGGCTCCGCGCTCGAGGTGATCGAGCACCTCGTCGGGATGCAGGCCCAGGTCCCACTGGCGCCGTACGTCGGGCTGTGGTCCCGGCTGACCGGGTTCGGGCCGGAGGAGCTCGCGGACCTGATCGAGAACCGACACGCGGTGCGCGCCTCGATGATGCGCGCGACGCTGCACCTGATGAGCACTCGCGACTATCTGTCCCTGCGTCCCGTCCTGCAGAGCGTCCTTGAGCGCAGCTTCAGGTCGGGGAGCCCGTTCGCGCGGCAGCTCCAGGGGATCGACATGGACGAGCTCCTGGCAGCAGGGCGAGCGCTGCTGGACAAGGAGCCGCACACCCGCGTCCAGCTCAGCCGAGCGCTGAGCGAACGGTGGCCGGATCGGGACGAGGCCTCGCTCGCATACGCGTGCAGCTACCTGATGCCTCTCGTGCAGGTCCCGCCGCGCGGCGTCTGGGGGAAGAGCGGCCGGGCGACCTGGGTGACGGGTGAGTCGTGGCTCGGTCGGCCGTTCGGGGCCGATCGGTCGCCCGACGTGATCGTCCTGCGGTACCTGGCGGCGTTCGGCCCCTCGAGCATCAGCGACGTGCAGTCGTGGTCGGGGCTGGCCGCCATGCGAGAGGTGCTCGAGCGACTTCGCCCGCAGCTCCGAACCTTCCGCGACGAACGAGGACGCGAACTCTTCGACGTCTCCCGCGCGCCGCTGCCGGATCCCGACACGCCGGCGCCCGTTCGCTTCCTCCCCGAGTTCGACAACGCGACCCTGGGGCACGCCGATCGGTCGCGCATCATCCCCGAGGAACATCGGGCACGCGTCGTCACCAGCCGTGATTGGCGCTTGGCGCTCGTGGACGGGTTCGTGCGCGCGATGTGGACGATCAGACGCGAGGGCGGACGGGCGATCCTGGAGATCGAGCCCCTGGAGCGTCTACCCAAGACGGCCAGGGACGAGCTCGTCACGGAAGGGACGAAGCTGTTGGGGTTCGTGAACGAGGACGGTCGCGACGTCATCGTCAGAGTGCGCCCATGACCTATCCGATGATCGAGCCGGATCGGCACGGGATACTCGACGTCGGGGACGGCAACCTCGTCTCCTGGGAGACGAGCGGCAACCCCGACGGTAAGCCGGCCCTGGTGGTCCACGGCGGCCCTGGGTCGGGGTGCGCGCCGTGGCACCGCCAGCTGTTCGACCCGGCCGGGTACCGGATCGTGCTGTTCGATCAGCGCGGATGTGGCCGGAGCACGCCGCACGCGAGCGAGTTGCAGATCGACCTATCGACCAACACGACGCAGCGGCTCGTCGCGGACATGGAGTTGCTTCGCCGCGAGCTGGACGTCGACCGATGGTTGCTGCTCGGCGGATCGTGGGGCAGCACGTGGTCCCTCGCGTACGCCGAGACGCATCCGGAACGCGTAAGCCAGATCGTTCTCTGGGGTATCACGACCGGTCGTCGAGGCGAAGCCGACTGGTGGTTCCGAGGTGGCGTCGCGCCGCTGTTCCCCGTGCAGTGGGCGGCCCTCCGCGATGGCGTTCCCCCGAACGAACGCGAAGGAGACATCGTTGAGGTGTACGCGCGGATGCTGAACGACCCAGATCCTGAGGTCCGCCGCCGCGCTGCGCTTGCATGGTGCACCTGGGAGTCCGCGACGACGGACTGGCCACCCACCGGCGCGCTCAACGCCCGCTATGAGGACCCAGCCTTCGCGTTGGCCTTCGCACGCCTCGTCACGCACTACGTCGCCCACGACTTCTTCCTGGAAGACGGGATCCTGCTCCGCAACGCCCACCTGTTGGAGGACATCCCCGGGGTCCTGGTGCACGGCCGTCAAGACCTCATGGCGCCGATCGCGAACGCCCGGGAGCTCACGCGGGCGTGGCCGCGCGCGGACCTCGTCGTGGTGGACGACGCCGGTCATGCGGGGAACGAACGAGGGATCGAGGAGCAGCTGGTTCTCGCCACCGACCGGTTCGCGTCGTGAGGGTGGTTAGGAGGTACGAGGCGGCGGCGGGATGGTCGGCGGCAGCGGCATCGTGGAGACAGACGCGAGACGAAGGAGGTCCGAGATGCGTCGAGGATTCGCGATCATCGCCCTGCTGGTGGTGATCTTCGGTGGGATCGGCATCGGGGTTGGTGCGTACCGAGCCGGCGAGCGCACCGGCATCACCGAGGGGATCGAGCAGGTCCACGTCGCCCAGCAGAACGGTCAAGAGGTGCAGGTCGTCCACGTCGTGGGGGACCGAGGACCGTACTTCTTTCCAGGGTTCTTCCTCTTCCCGCTGTTCCTGTTCGGGGCGTTCTTCCTGATCGGAGGGATCTTCCGCGGCGCCGGTCGCTGGGGCGGCCACGGTCATGGTCCCGGCCCTTGGAACGACGAGGGCCGCCGGAGGTTCGAGCAGAAGGCAGACGAGTGGCACCGTCGCCAGCACGGCGACGCGCCGCCCACGCCGACGGCACCGGCCAGCTGACGGAGCTGAAGGGCGGAGGCACGGTTGCCTCCGCCCTTCGGTCGCGAGAGGCTCGCACCCATGCAGCGGATCCTGGTCGTCGAGGACGAGATGCAGATCGCGCGCACGCTGCGCGACTATCTCGAGGTGGCCGGCTTCGAGGTGACGGTCGTCGGCGACGGCGGAGCGGCGCTCGCGAGTGCCCGTGGCGAGCGACCCGACCTCGTCGTGCTCGACCTCGGTCTCCCGACGGTCGACGGCCTCGACGTGGCACGGGAGCTGCGACGCACGGCCACGACCCCGATCGTGATGCTCACGGCGCGCGGCGAGGAGTCGGATCGGATCGTCGGCCTAGAGCTCGGAGCCGACGATTACCTGGTCAAGCCGTTCAGCCCGAAGGAGCTGGTGGCCCGCGTCCGCGCGGTGCTCCGGCGTACGAGCGGTGCGACGGCCGGCGCCGAGGTCCTTCGCGCCGCTGGCGTGGAGGTGGACCTCCCGAAACGGCGCGCTCGCGTGGACGGCCGTACGGTGGATCTCACGCCGACGGAGTTCCAGCTCCTGGTCACGATGATCCGCGAGCCCGGTCGCGTCTTCACGCGGGCGCAGCTCCAGGACGCGCTGCACGGCGTCGCGATCGAGTCCTACGACCGCGCGATCGACGCACACGTGAAGAATCTCCGCCGGAAGATCGAGCCCGAGGTCGGGCACCCGCGCTACGTCTTGACCGTGCACGGCGTCGGCTATCGGTTCGCCGATGACTGAGGGGCACGGTCCGCCCTGGGGATCCGGAGGCCCGCCGTGGATGCGGGGCGGACCCCCATGGATGCGGCCGGGTGGATTCGGGCCCGGCCGGCGGTTCCGTCGTGGCGCGTTCGTCGCACTGGCGTTCGTCGTGCTCCTCGTCGCGGCGCTTGCGACCGTCGTCGGCTCGATCCTCAGCGGCAACGCACCCGCGCCGTGGATCACGGTGGCGGTCTCGGCGGTCGTCGTGGTGGGACTGATCCTGAGCGCGCGCGTGCTCTGGCGCAGCGCCCGCTCGGTCGGCGTCCTGATGGATGCGGCCGACCGCGTGGCCGGCGGCGACTACACGACCCGTGTCGGCGAGGTTCCTTCCCGTCCGCTCGGCAGGCTCACGGCCGCGTTCGACCAGATGACGGAACGGCTGGAGACGAACGAACGCCGGCGACGGGAGCTGCTCGCGGACGTCGCGCACGAGCTCAGGAACCCGTTGCAAGTGATCCGCGGCTCGCTCGAGGGCATGCTGGACGGCCTCTATCCCGCGGACGAGGAACGCCTTCGTCCGCTGCTGGAGGAAACCGAGGTGATGTCCAGGCTCCTCGAGGATCTCCGGACCCTCTCGATGGCGGAGGCCGGTGTGCTCACGCTCGAGCGGGAGACGGTCGACCCACGCCGAGTGGCTGAGGACGCGGTGGAGGCGTATCGGTCGACAGCGGATGAGGCCGACGTTCGGCTGAAGCTGGTCGTCGGCGACGACGCGCCGGCCGCGATCGACGCCGACCCCGTTCGTCTGACCGAGGTCCTCGCGAACCTGCTGACGAACGCCATCCGTCACAGCCCGGCAGGTGCCTCGGTGACCGTCCGCGTCGGAAGCGCCGCGAACCGCGACGTGGTGTTCGAGGTCGACGATAACGGACCCGGCATCCCAAGCGACCAGGTGCCGTTCGTCTTCGATCGCTTCGTCACCTCGGCTGACACGGGTGGCACCGGGCTGGGGTTGGCGATCGCCAAACGGCTGGTAGAGGCACACGGCGGGACGATCCAAGCGATCATGCCGAACGGCGGCGGGACGCACATGAGGGTGCGGATCCCGCCAACCGAACATGTGATCTAGCCCTCAGCGGCTTCGGCGATCCGCCGTAGCACCGGAAGCACGAGTCGGTCCTTCTCGCGGGCGGCAGCCTCCTTCGAGCGGATCACGTCGGCGAGCGACGCGACGTCGACATCGATACCGAGGATCGTCAGGCGCACCGCGTCCCTCGCAAGATCCTCGTACCCGGTCGTTCCCGCCGGCTCGAACATGATGTCGAGCCGGCCATGGTCCGTGACGAGGTTCCAGACGCGGGCATCCGTGAGCGAGGCGGCTGAGTGATCGAACGGGACGCCCTTCGGCTCGGCAGCGGTCCAGACGCGCGCGTGCATCTCCGTCAAGGCGTCGGAGAGGCGATGCAGGTTCGCGTCGTCGGCCGCGGGGACGACGTCGACATCGATCGTGACGTAGGGCGATCCGTGGATCACCGCCGCGAACCCCCCGATCAAGATCGAGCGGACGCCGTCCGCGGCGAGCACACCCAGGATCCGTTCAGGTCCGAACTCAACGTCCGCCACGAGCGATCGCCCTCCGTCCGGCTCGCGCGAACGCCAGGGCGGCTTGGTGTCGACGCACCCGCTGATCGGGTGTGAGGAGGAGGTTCGTCGACGCGACCGACCAATCGGCGTCGTCAGGGTCGGTCAGGGCAGGTGTGAGCTCCAGGCCGCAAGCGCGCACGGCATCGACGACCCTCGCGAACGACGGCTCCGTCCGCCCGCGCTCGAGCCGCGCGATCGCCGACTGGG
>VAYF01000166.1 GCA_005883885.1 Actinomycetota bacterium
CGCGCGGCGCCTCCGGGCGACCGGTCTCGTCCCCGGCATCCTGTACGGCCACGGCATGGAGCCGGTGAAGCTCAGCATCTCCGGCCAGGATCTGCTGCACCTGTTCCACACGGCGGGTGGGGGCGGCACCCTGGTCGACCTGAAGGTGGACGGCAAGACGCACCTCGCCATCCCGCGTGAGATCCAGCGGGACCACATCCACGGGCGCTTCGTCCACATCGACTTCCTTGCCGTGCGACGCGATGAGCGGATCACGCTCGCCGTCGAGGTCCATGAGGTCGGCGAGGCACCGGGGATCCGAGCGGGCGGCGTGATCGAGCATCACCTCCGCGAGATCGAGATCGAATGCCTGCCGAACGACGTCCCCGAGGTGATCCCCGCCGACATCTCCGCGATGGAGATCGGCGACATGCTCCGGGTGGGAGATATCACGGTCCCCCAAGGCGTCACGTTCCTCACCGCCGCCGACACGCCCGTCATCTCCGTCATCACCCCGGCCGCTCTGCGGGTCGAGGCCGACCTCACGCTCCCGGGCGAGGAGGCCCCCGAGGCGCCCGCCGAGGAGGAGGAAGAGGAGGCCGAGGGCGCGGAGGGCGAGGCTCCCGAAGGAGAGGCCCCCGCCGAGGGCGAAGGCGGGGAGTAGCTCCCCCCGATGGCCTGGCTCGTCGCCGGCCTCGGCAACCCCGGCGACCGGTACGCCCGGACCCGTCACAACCTCGGGAGGATGGTCGTCGAGGAGCTGGCGCGCAGCGAGGGCGTCCGCCTGAAGAAGGTCCGGTTCCTCCCGGCCGAGCTCGCCGAGCTGCGGGAAGGACAGGAGCGCGTGCTGCTCGTCACGTCGACGCGCTACATGAACGAGTCGGGGCCTTCCTACGCCGGGTTGGCGAAGAAGCACGACGTCCCGCCCGAGCGGATCGTCGCCGTGCACGACGAGCTCGAGATCCCGCCGGGGGAGCTGCACGTGAAGCTCGGCGGCGGCAGCGGCGGCCACAACGGCCTGAAGTCGTTGACGCAGGCGCTCCGGACGCCCGAGTACCACCGGATCCGCGTGGGGATCGGGCGGCCTCCCGGCAGACAGGATCCCGCCGACTACGTGCTCGAGCCGATCGGCAAGCGCCTCGAACCGGACATCGCGATCTGGGTGGATCGTGCGGCCGAAGCGGTCCGATCGTTGATCCGCGACGGGCTCCCCGCGACCCAGGACCGCTTCAACCGCGGCGCGGGTCGCGACTGAACCCCTCCGAAGGTCCTACCGAGACGCGGGTAGCGGGGCAGTCGGAAACACGACCGACGCCCGATGTGGGGACACGGTTCGGTCGTCGATGCTGAACCCGTTACTGGAAGGAGGTGATCGGATGCGAGCCAAGATCAACTGGCGACACCTGCTCTTGACGGGTGCCACGCTGGCCACGCTGCTGCTCGCAGCCGGTGCCCGGTGGAAGCCGAACTAGGCGACGGGCGCGGAAGGAGAGGAACGATGCGCAAGATCTTGTACGCGCTCGCGAGCTTGGCCGCGGTTGCGATGGCGGTCGGCGCGGGTTGGAAGCCCTACTGAGCTGAACGAACCACGATGCGAGGCGCCCCCCGGCGAAGCCGGGGGGCGCCTCGCGTCGTGGGTCCTTCGGCCTAGGAAGGTGATCGCTCCCACCCCCCGGCACGGCCGATGCGAACAGCCGCCGGTCGCCCGATAGCGCCGTAGGGGCCAACGGGGCATCCTCGCGGGACCGAAAGAAGAAGGAGAGGTGGGCAGATGCGCAAGCACGACTGGCGGTACGTGCTCTTCACCGGCGCCACGCTCGCCGCGTTGCTGCTCGCAGCCGGGGCGCGTTGGAAGCCGAACTGACCTCGTTGACGGGCTGAGCCTCGTGACGAGAAGGACCGGAAGGAGAGGAACGGTGCTTCGAAGGATCGCTCTCACCATCGCGAGCCTGGCCGCGATCGCACTCGCGGTCGGCGCTGGATGGAAGCCGTACTGAACCTGATCGATCGGGCGGGCGCCGGTCGCTCGGGCGACCGGCGCCCGCCCGAGGTGACGGCTCCAGTTCCCTATGCTGGCTCCGATACCGATGTCATGAAGCTGATCGTCGGCACGCTCATCATCTCGATCGCCGTCGGATACCTCGCGGGCGGCCGGTTGTCCAACCTCGCCAACCTGCAGATCCGCTGGGCGCCGCTCGCCCTCATCGGCTTCGTGATGCAACTGATCAACCCACCCGGCCACTGGCCGCTGGCGATGTTGTTCGGTTCGTTCGTGCTGCTGTCGGTCTTCGCGTTCGTCAACCGGCACGTGCTCGGGTTCTGGTTGATCCTCATCGGCGTCGGGCTCAACTTCGCGGTGATCGGTCTGAACAGCGGGATGCCCGTGTCGTCCCAGGCACTCGCCGCGTCCGGACAGGAGAACACGATCGGTCAGCTGACGAACAACGCGGACAGCTATGTGAAGCACCACCTGGCGACCGGCGACGACACGGCCCTGTTCCTGGGCGACGTGATCGCGCTCCCACGTCCGATCGGGCAGGCCATCAGCGTGGGCGACATCTTCACGTACTCGGGTGTCGTCGTCGTGATCGTCGGGGGCATGCGCCGGCGAACGAAGACCCAACCCGCGGCGACGCCGGAGGTGCAGGGTGTCTGACGCCCTCGAGCTCGACACGGATGCGCATCGCGCGCCGCCGGAACGCGGGTCCACACGACAGTTGCGGCGTGCGCACGATCGTCGACCGTTGATCCGCATGTACGAGCTGCTGGTGTCGGTCCCCGTGGTCGCCTACCTGATCTGGTCGGTCTGGACCGACCCGCAGCTGTTCACGGATTGGCACATGTATGCGTGGGCCGTTGCGGTGATGGTCGCGGACCTCCTCCCGGTCCCAACCAACGTGTCGATGGGGTTCAGCCTCAGCTTCCCGCTCGAGCTGTCGGCAGCCCTGCTGTTCCCCACGCCGACCGCTGCGGCCATCGCGTTCCTCGGCGCGACCGATGCGCGCGAGTTGAAGGGCGAGATCCCGCCGCTCAAGGCGCTGTTCGTTCGGTCGCAGATCGCCGTCTGCGTGATCGCCGAATCCGCGGTCTTCAACCACACGGTGACCAGGAACCTCGGCGCCGATCTCGGCCACGTTCTCCGGGGCCCTGCGTGGAGGCTGATCCTGCCGACGCTGCTCGCGGCGATCGCGGGCTACGCGCTCAACACGCTCTTCGTCGCCACCTATCACCACTTCCAGCACGGCAAGCCGATCATCGCGACGATCCGCGCGATGCACGAAGGTGTCTTCGGTGAGTTCGTGCTCTCGTACATGGCTCTCGCGCTCTTCGCGGTGCTGGTCGCGACGTCGGTCAGCAACCTGGGTGTGTTCGCGATCTTGGTGTTCGCCGCGCCGCTCGCGTTCGCGCGGCAGATGTTCCAGCGCACCCACTCGCTCCAGGAGGCGACGAACGAGCTCGCCGAGAAGCAGGCCGAGAACGAATACCAGGCGCTGCACGACTCCCTCACGGGGATGCCGAACCGGATGCTGTTCCAGCTCAAGCTCGCCGACGCGATCGAGGCCTCCCGGCGGGTCGACAGCAAGCTCGCCGTGATGCTGATCGACCTGGACCACTTCAAGGAGGTCAACGACACGCTCGGTCATCACTTCGGCGATCTGCTCCTCCAAGAGATCGGTCCTCGCCTGTCCAGCGTGCTCCGCGACAACGACCTGATGGCCCGGCTCGGCGGCGACGAGTTCGGCATCGTGCTTCCCGAGCTCCCGTCGGAGGACGTCGCGATGCGGATCGCCGATCGGCTCCTGGAGGAGCTCGAGATCCCGGTCAGCGTGGAGGGACTCGCGCTGGACGTCTCGGGCTCCATCGGCATCGCGTTGTTCCCGAGCCAGGCGAACGACGCCGAGGCGCTGCTCCGGCGAGCCGATGTCGCGATGTACGCGGCCAAGGAGAACGGCGGCGGCTACGAGCTCTACGACGACGAGATGGACCGGCACAACCCGGCGCGGTTGACGCTGATCGGCCAGGTCCGTCCCGCGCTCGAGTCCGGGGAGTTCGTCCTGTACTACCAGCCCAAGGTGCGACTCTCCGACGGTCGCGCCGCCGGCGCCGAGGCATTGATCCGGTGGGAGCACCCCTCGCTCGGGTTGGTGCCGCCGGACGAGTTCATCCCGCTCGTCGAGAAGACGGTGCTGCTCCGCCCGCTCACCCACTACGTGATCGAGACGGTCCTCAAGCAGTGGCGGGAATGGGCGGACATGGGCATCCGGATCCCCATCTCGATCAACGTCTCGGCTCGATCGTTGCTCGACCAGGAGCTCGCCGACCAGGTGGCCGATCAGCTCCGCACCTGGGAAGTCCCGCCGGCCTTCCTGCGGATGGAGCTGACCGAGAGCTTCCTGATGGGCGACTCCGGTCGCTCGACCCAGGTGCTCGACGCGCTGTCGGATGTCGGCGTCGGTCTGTCGATCGACGACTTCGGGACCGGGTACTCGTCGCTGTCGTACCTCAAGCGGCTGCCGATCGAAGAGATCAAGGTGGATCGCTCCTTCGTGATGCAGATGCACGTCGACGCGAACGACTTCATGATCGTTCGAGCCACGGTGGACCTCGGCCGGAACCTGGGTCTGCGGGTCGTCGCCGAGGGCGTCGAAGACCTGGCGACGTTCGACCGGCTGGCCGAGTTCGGTTGCGACGAGGCCCAGGGCTACTACATCTCGCGGCCCCTGTCCGCGGTCGAGTTCACGCGTTGGCTGTCGGTGCGCAACCTGGAGATGGACGCGGTCAGGCCGGACGGTCGCCGCGAAAGTGATCAGCGGGACGATCCCGGCCGCGAGCGCCTGCGCGTCGTCTGATCAGGTCGCGACCTGGAGCACGATCGCTCCGTTCACCCCTCCGCCGCGGAGCGCTGCGAGCGCTTCGTTCGCCTGATCCAGCGGGAAGGTCGTCACCCGCGTGCGGACCGGCACGCCCGCGGCGACCGCCAGGAACTCCCGGCCGTCCAGCCAGGTGAGGTTGGCGACCGACCGCAGGACCCGCTCCTTCCACAGCAACTCGTAGGGGAACGACGGGATGTCGCTCATGTGGATCTCCGCGCAGACGACCGTGCCGCCTGCCTCGACCGCCTCCAGGGCACGAGGGACGAGCTCGCCGGCGGCGACGAACAGGATCGCGGCATCGAGAGGCTCCGGCGGCGCCTCGGTGGACGACCCTGCCCAGCTCGCACCGAGCTCGCGAGCGAACGCCTGCGTCGCCGTGTCGCCGCGACGGGTGAACGCGAACACCCGACGCCCTTCGGCGATCGCGATCTGGGTGAGGATGTGTGCCGCGCCGCCGAAGCCGTAGAGCCCCAGCCGGGTGGCATCGCCCGTCATCCGCAGGGCGCGGAACCCGATCGTCCCGGCGCACAGGAGCGGCGCCGCCTGGAGGTCGGGGAAGGCGTCCGGGAGCGCGAGGCACGCGCGGGCGTCCGCGACGGTCGTCTCCGCGTAGCCGCCGTCCAGCTGGTACCCGGTGAACAGCGCGCGTTCGCACAGGTTCTGCCGCCCGGTCGCGCAGTAGCGGCACTCGCCGCACGCCCAGCCCAACCAGGGGACGCCGACCCGATCACCGACCGCCACGCTCTCGACACGGTCACCGACCGCTTCGACCACCCCCACGATCTGATGACCGGGTACCAGCGGGAGGGCCGGATCCAGGAGCTCGCCGTCGACGATATGGACGTCGGTCCGGCACACGCCACAGACCAGCACCCGGATGCGAACCTGCCCCGCCGATGGTTCCGGATCCGGCGCGTTCCTCGACCGCAGCGGCTCGCCGGCCCGCTCGAACACCATCGCACGCACGAGGCGAGCGTAGCGCCCTGTCGGCCGTGTCCCGGCTACGCCGGCCGAGCACGCCGGCCGAGCACGCCGGCCGACCTATGGCCCGACCTTCCGTACACTGAGGTCCGATGCCCCGTCGCGACGCGACCGGGGCTGTTCGTGTTGTTCGGTGCACGTCGGGAGTGGATGTCGGTGAGCCTGCGGGAAGCCCTGGATCTGTTCGTCGGATCGGAGACCTTCGAAGGTCTCCTCCTGGCGCAGGACCGGCCGATCCATGCCCGAGCCGAGACTGGCGAGGCGTTCGTCGTTGCCGGGCTCGCGGTGGCTCTGGACGCGCCCGTGCTCGCCGTGGCTCCCGGTCCGCACGAGGCCGATGCCCTCGTGGAGGACCTCGAGGCGTTCCTCCCGGGCGACGTTGCGCTGCTTCCGGCCTGGGAGGCGCTCCCGTACGAGGGCATCTCGCCGGCGCCGGACGTCGCCGCCCGGAGGGCGGCGGCCGTCCGGCGCCTCCGCGAGCGCCGGGGCGCGACCGTCCTGGTCGCGCCGGCCCTCGCGGCGATGCAGGGCCTCATCCCGACGCTCGGCACGGTGCCGCCGATCGAGCTGGTCGCCGGGCGCGACCTCCCGCCCGACCGGCTGGCCGAGCAGCTCGTCGACCTCGGGTACCGCCGGGCGGACGTCGTGGAGCACCGCGGCGAGTTCGCCGTCCGTGGTGGGGTGCTCGACGTCTTCCCCGGGGCGGCGCGCCGGCCGGTGCGTCTTGAGTACTGGGGTGACGAGATCGAGTCGCTCCGCGAGTTCGCCGCGTCGACGCAGCTGTCGACCTCGAGGCTGACCCACGTCGAGGTCGGACCGGTCCGCGAGCTGATCCCGGACGACGGCATCCGCGAACGGGCCGCCGAGCACGCACGTCATCAGACGGACCGCTTCGCCGACCTCCTCCAGAGGATCGCGGACGGGCTCCACCCCGAGGGGATGGAGACCGCGGCTCCGTTCCTGTTCGACCATCTCCCGGCGCCCGCCGAGCTCCTGCCCGAGGGTTCGTGGGTCGTCCTCACCCAGGCGCGACGCACGCTGGACCGTGCGGCTGCGGCATACGAAGAGGCGGAGGCGCTCGCCGATGCGCTCGCCTGGCCCACCGCCCGGGCGCTCCGCGGGCTGAGCGACGCCGTCGCCGGGCGGGTCCAGCTCCAGCTGTCGGAGTTCACCGAGGGGCTCGATCTGCAGCTCCGCTCGTGGGGGTCGGCGCAGGGCAACCCGACCGAGGTCGCGCAACGACTCGGCGAGCTTCAGGCACGGGGTTACCGCGCGATCGTCACCGGGCGCGGGCACGGCTCGCTGGCGCGCGCGAGCGAGGTCGTGGGTGCGACGTCCGTCGAGACGGCCGAAGCCTCGCTCTCGAACGGGTTCGTCTTCGCTCCGGCGAAGCTCGCGATCGCGACCGAGGAGGACCTCTTCGGGTCGCGTCGTCACACGCGGGCCGCGCCACGGTTCACGCGGCGGCGCACCGACTCGATCGCCGAGGAGCTGGAGCCCGGAGACTTCGCCGTACATCGGATCCACGGCGTCGGCCGGTACGCCGGGATCGTCCACCGGGCGCTCGCCGGCGCCGAGCGCGATTACCTCATCCTGGAGTACGCGCAGAACGACAAGCTCTACGTGCCGTCGGATGCGGTCGGCATGGTCGTGAAGTACCTGGGCGGCGACGTCCCTCGCGTGCACCGGATGGGCGGCACGGATTGGGCCCGCGCCACGGCCAAGGTCAAGCGCGCGGTTCGGGACATGGCCGGGGAGCTCGTGCGGCTCTACACCGTTCGGATGTCGGTGCCGGGGCGCGCGTTCGGGCCGGACCTGCCGTGGCAACGGGAGCTCGAGGATGCGTTCCCGCACGAGGAGACGCCCGACCAGCTCCGCGTGATCGAAGAGGTCAAGCAGGACATGGAACGGCCGTTCCCGATGGACCGGCTCCTGTGCGGCGACGTGGGGTTCGGCAAGACCGAGGTCGCGGTCCGGGCCGCGTTCAAGGCCGTGATGGACGGAACCCAGGTCGCGGTGCTCGTGCCGACGACGCTCCTCGCGGAACAGCACTTCATGACGTTCACGGAACGGTTCGCGCCCTACCCCGTCACCGTCAAGATGTTGTCGCGGTTCGTCCACCCCGCGGCGCAGCAGGAGGTGATCGAGGGCGCCGTCGCCGGGAGGGTCGACGTCGTGATCGGCACGCACCGGCTCCTCGGGCGGGACGTGCGGTTCAAGGATCTCGGCCTGTTGATCGTCGACGAGGAGCAGCGGTTCGGCGTCTCGCACAAGGAGCGGCTGAAGCAGCTCCGTGCGCAGGTCGACGTCCTGACGATGACGGCGACCCCGATCCCGCGGACGCTGGAGATGGCGCTCACCGGGATCCGCCAGCTCTCCACGATCGACACCCCTCCCGAGGACCGTCAGCCCGTCCTCACCTACGTGGGTTCGCTCGATGAAGGACTGGCGCTCGGCGCCGTCCGCCGCGAGCTGCTCCGCGAGGGCCAGGTGTTCTGGGTCCACAACCGGGTCGCGACGATCGACCGACAGGCGAACTGGCTCCGCCAGGAGCTCCCCGACGC
>VAYF01000321.1 GCA_005883885.1 Actinomycetota bacterium
CGCAGCGTCCGCAGAGGCCTCGGTCTGGGCCGGTTCGGCCTCGGCGTCGCTGCCGGATGTCTCGGTGGAGCGCGCAGCCTTCGAGGGCTCGTCGGCGGTGACCGCGCTCGCGATCGCTCCGGCGGGGCGGCGTCTGCGGGGTTGCCCAGAGCGTTGCTGCGTCTTCGGCCTCGCGGCGTCGTCCGTCTCCGACGGCGCCTCCGCGGTGCCGGTGCCGTCGATCGACCCGTCGGATGGTACGGGCGCGGCCTCGCCGGATCCATCGTTCTCGGCAGCTGTCGCGGTGCCGGTTGCGGACCGGCTCCGACCCCGCCCGCGTCCGCCGCGCCGACGGCGCCGAGTCGAGGACGTTCTGCCCGGCGCCTGCTCGGCAGGCGCTGTGGTGGTGCTGCCCCCCTCATCGGGGGTGGGCGTCATGGACGCCGCTCGGCCCTCGACGTCGATGTCGTGGTCCATGTGGTGCTCCCTTCGCTCGATGCGAGGGGGCGTGTGCCGGGAAGGTTGGCAACTGAGCACAGCCGATAGGCTGCGTCGCAAGACGTTGCTATGGCTCCGCTCACGCTGCATCGGTCGCGCGTGCTGCGAATGACGTCGTGCACCCGGTACGTACCTTCTCCCGGCGCTGCGGCCCTACGCGGCGGCCTCGTTTGGGCCGCTCGGGCGCGGTCGCGCGCCTCCTCGACTTCCTGGATCCCGCCCGATGACCGATCGCATCGGGTCGCGGGCGGGCACGTCTGACGTCAGGATAGCAGCGGGCCGCTTCCGTCGCGGCAAGCCGACGGGCCATCTCCGGTGGCCCTTCTGGAAGGGGCCGTGGGCCATCCGGCCCACACGTCTGTCCCTCCAAGGAACCCTACGTCGGTCGGATACCGGGAGGCCGTCGAGCGGCGCACCCTTCCCCCATGACCGCGGGCACCCTTCCCCTGTCCGGTCGCGTTCGGGTTCTCGTCGTGGACGACAACGACGGCTTCCGTGGGTCGCTCGCCGCCCTGCTCGGTGGCGAGGACCTCGAGGTCGTCGGCGAAGCGTCCAGCGGCATCGAGGCGATCCGGCTCGTCAACGAGTTGGCGCCCGACGTCGTGCTGATGGACGTCCGCATGCCGCAGATGGACGGCATCGAGACCACACGCCGGCTGAAGGCCCAGCATCCCTCGCTCGAGGTCGTGGCGCTCACCGGGCTCGAGGAGGAGCGCGCCGTGCGCGAGATGTTGGTGGCCGGGGCCTCGGGCTACGTCCTCAAGGATTCCGAGGGCGACGAGATCATCCACGCGGTCCGCCGTGCTGCGAGCGGCGGCGCGCTCCTCTCGCCCGACGTCACGCCGACCGTGATCGAGCAGCTGCTCGAGGCGCTCGAACGCGAGCGACGAAGGACGAGGCAGCTGGAGATCGCGCAGGAGGCCTTGCTCGAACGTGGAGCCCGCCGGCAGCAGCTGATCGGCCGGGTCGGTCATGAGCTGCGCACCCCCGTGACGGTCATCCTCGGCCTGGCACAGACGCTCCGACGCGGGGGACTCGACGACCAGCAGCTCGACGAGGTCCTCGACACGCTGGTGCTCCGCACGGAGGGGCTCGCTCGCCTCGTTCGCCGGTTCGAGGCCGCGATCGAGGCCGGGCTGACCGAATGGGCGAACGTCACGGAGCTCGCGAAGGAGGTCGGGGCGCGTGATCCGCGGATCCGCGTCGAGGCCCCGCTCGCGCCCGTGATGACGGCGTTGAACCGGACCGCCGGCATCAGGATCCTCGAGGAGCTGGTCGAGAACGCGATCGCGTTCTCGCCCGAGACGTCGCAGGTCGTGATCCGGGTCTCCAACGATGACGGCATCCCCCAGGTCCGGGTGATCGACCGCGGTCACGGCATCGAGCCGGCCGCGATCCCGCGCATCTTCGAGCCGCTCGAACAGGCGCAGGAGCTCCATACACGCACCCACCCGGGGATCGGGCTGGGGCTCAGCCTGGCTCGGCTCTCAGCACGAGCGATGGACGGCGACGTGACCCTCGAGTCGACCGGCCACGAAGGCACGACCTTCCTCTGGTCCGTCGCGGGTGGGCCCAGCTCGCACGCCCAACCCCCGCCGCGGATCGCCGCGCTCCGCTAGCTGAACCGGCGCATGTGGATGCTCTCGAGCATCCCGATCGCGGCGAAGCCCACGAGGATGGACGATCCGCCGTAGGACAGGAACGGCAACGGGATCCCGGTGATGGGCATGATCCCGATCACCATCCCGACGTTGACGAACATCTGGATCGCGAACATCGATGCGATCCCGGCCGCCACGAGCGTGCCGAACGGGTCCTTCGATAAGGTCGCGATCCGGATCGCGCGCCAGAGGATCAGGGCGTAGAGGAGCAGGACGAACATCGCGCCGACGAACCCGAACTCCTCCCCCGTAACGGTGAAGATGAAATCGGTGTGCTGCCTCGGCACGTAGTCGAGGTTCGTTTGCGTTCCCGCGTTGCCGCTGGAAGTCTTGGATCACACCGACCTGGAACGCCAGGCCGATGAGGACCAACCCCGTTGCCGTCAAGACGACGAGGTGCTTGAGACGGGTCCCGGCGACGATCAGCATGCCAACGGTGATCGCCGCGAGCACTATGGACGTGCCGATATCCGGCTGGATGAACACGAGAACCAACGGGAGGGCGGCAACCGCGAGCGCCCTGACCAGGTCGCCAAGAGTCGGCTCCGGCGTGCGGATCTCCGACAAGATGGCGGCGAGCATCACGATCGCGCACAGCTTCGTGATCTCCGACGGCGTGATCTGGAGACCGGCGATCGCGAACCACCGCTGTGCCACGCCGCTCGGGTCGGTTGCGCCGATCCCAGGGATCTTGACGAGCACCAGCGCGGCGAGTGCGGCGACGTAGATGAACCCCGCGTAGACCTTGAAGAAGCGGTAATCGAACGATGCGATCAGGACGATGACGAGCAATCCGAATCCTGCGGTCGCGCCCTGCTTGATGACGCGCACGAGCCAGAAGGCTGCCTCATCGGGCGTCGTCGCGCTTATCGAGTGGAGCAACACGAGACCGACGACGGTAAGCACAACGATCAGGAGGAGCAGCACCCAGTCGACGTGACGGATCGGTCGGCGCTCGTCGGCCCACACGCGCCCCGCGACCATGTCCATCAGAGGTCGCCCCCCCCACACCCGCCGCTGCCGTTGTCGGGGAGATGGTAGATGTCCTCGATGACG
>VAYF01000322.1 GCA_005883885.1 Actinomycetota bacterium
ACCTGACGCTGAAATGGGAGTGGGCCTACGCCAGGCCCTACGAGACGAACGCGTCACGCACCGCAGAGCTCGAGCGGTGGCTGCACCACTACAACTACCATCGACCCCACATGGCGCATGCAGGCAGGTCACCGATCACGGTCGTGAACAACGTCCCGAGGAAGCACACCTAGCCGTCGTCAGCCGTCGTCGCCGCGGAGCAACACTGCGACCGTCCGGACGATGATCACGAGGTCCCGCCAGACCGACCAGTTCTCGATGTAGTAGTTGTCCAGGCGGGCGCGTTCCGGGACGGCGTCCAAGCCACGCGATCGACCGTGGATCTGTGCCCACCCAGTGATCCCACCGAGCACCCGGTGTCGGTCATCGTAGCGCGACACGGTGGCGGCGAACTGATCGGAGTAGTGAGGTCGCTCCGGCCGAGGACCGACGAGCGACATCTCACCGCGAAGAACGTTCAAGAGCTGCGGCAGCTCATCGACGCTGGTCATCCGAAGGATGTGGCCGACGCTCGTCACCCGGTGGTCCTCGCCTGCGAACCATGTCGTGTCGGAGTCGTCGTTCACGTACATCGTCCGGAACTTGACGATCTCGAAGACCTGTCCATTGAGGCCGACGCGCTTCTGCCGGAACAGGACGGGTCCCGGACTCGACATGCGAACGGCGAGCGCCGCGATCGCCAGGAGCGGTGCAGTGAGAAGGAGCAAGAGGGAGGCTCCCGCCAGGTCGAAGGCGCGCTTCTCCACCCGGGCTGCGGAACGAAGGGCCGGTCGCCGGAGATGGAACAGCGGGATACCGCACACATCGTCCACAGCCGCCCCCTGCGGGATCCCACTCAATTCGAAGAAGCGGGGAACGACGTGGATCTCGGCAGGGGTGCGTTCACTCGCTCGGAGGATGGTCGCGAGGTCCTTGTCGTCGGTATCGCCGAAGGCGACGAGCACGCGGCTCACAGCATGTTCCTGGACGACATGATCGAGTTCCGCGCACTCTCCGAGGGAGGGGAGGGTGGCCGACCAGTCCTGCATCCGGCCCAGGAACCCGATGGGCCGCAACCCGAACTCTTGATGCTCCAGGAGGGTCTTCGCGAGGCCGATCGCAAGTTCGCCTTCCCCCACGATGAGGGTCCGCTCGGACGCGACGCCCCGCGCCTTCGCCGCTCGTCCGAAGGCGTACGCGACCGCCCGGCCGATGATCACGGTGATCGCGCAGAGCGGCGCGATCAACGTGAGGCTGCTGAGATGCGACCGGAGGTCGATCAGGGGCAGCCTGCCGATCGCCCCGACCGACACGAGGAGGAGCAGGGAAAGCGCGACGCGGCCGAGCAACCAAGCTGCATCGTCGCCCAGACGGGGGTTGATCCGGAAAACCCGAGAAGAGTCGCTATTGAGGATGAGGAACGTGAGGACGGCGAACACGATCCCGATCGGACGGAACCCGATGAGAGAGATGGGGCCGAATCCGATGAACGAACACACGCTTCCCAGAGCGACGCCGTCGGCGATCGGGAGGAGGCTCGACAGAGGTGGCCGGAACCGCAGCGCGCGAGGAGTGGGAAGGAGGACGAGAGGTTCGCGAACAGCCATCGGTCACGCTCCGCCGCGGGGTGCGCGGAACACGGTCCCGTTGATCGTGCTCTCCATACGCCCCTCCGCGGTCTGGAGAACCGAGTGTGGCGGTGCGACCCCTTCCAACGCATGCGCGTTTCGCCGTAAGAAACGTACCGAGCCGATGCGAGCCGTCGGCAGGCCTCGAGAGGACGCGACGAAGACGCGAGCGACGCTGGTGCGTGTCGACGTTCACATCACGCATCCGATGTACCGGGGCTACGTTCACGCCCGTCGACGGCGAATCCTGGCCCGTCGACGAGCGCGGGATGATCCGCTCTGCACCGGGGACCGTAGCCCACGTACGGCGTTCATCAGATGGCCGCAAGCGTGGCGCCCGCGTACCGTTTCCCATCGAAACACGAGCATCTCCGGCCGAGAGGGAGGTTTCGACGGCATCGTGGGCATCACCATCGATCATCGTCGCTGGTCCCGCCTTCCGACGCTGCCGAAGCCGTGTCTGGTCGAAGTCGCAGGCGTGGCGGGTTCGGGGAAGTCCACCCTCACGCGGTCGATGTGCGAGGGCTCCGAGTTCACCACCGGCGGCTTCATCCACACGCGGCTACCATCCCACCTCCTCCGGGTCGCGAGGGCGACCCCGCGCCTGCTGCCGATCCTCGCGAGCGACCGCCGATCGCCTCGGATGAGTTGGCCGGAATTCAAGCTCTTGGTCTATGTGACGCAGTGGCGCACGGTCCTCCGTCGTGAGATGCGCCGCCGCGGCGGAGTCACCGTGCTCGACCAGGGCCCGATCTACGCCCTCGTTCGTCTGAAGGTTGAAGGGAAGCCGTTCACGACCACGCCGGCGTTCGATGCGTGGTGGGAGGACATGCTTCGGCTCTGGGTTGGAGAGCTCAGTGCGATCGTCTGGCTGGATGCATCCGACGATGTTCTGTGGCGGAGGATCAACCGGCGTTCTCAGCTCCACAAGACGAAGGGCGAGGGGGTCGAGGAGGGCCACCGGTTCCTCGACACCTACCGCCGCTCGTTCGACGGGGTGCTCGATCGGATCGAGGCCTGGGGGGCGCCGGAGGTGCTTCGGCTCGATACGGAGGAAGCCACCGCCGACCAGCTCGCGACCGAGCTCCGACCACGCTTGATGGCTCATGCTCGATAGCGACGGCCGACCCGCCCCGACCGACCGGCAGGATCCCGCCGGGCGAAGGCTCAAGATCTTGCATCTGATCCTGATGCTCGGCGAGACGAACGGTCAGTACAACGAGCACTGTCTCCCGCTGATCGGAGAACGCGATCTCTCGATCAGCACCTACTTCGTGCCGCGATTGACCCCACCTCCGGAGATCACGATGTTCGCGGGCGACGGAACGCTCATGGGGTTCTTCCGAAGCTTGAGGCGGGCGCTGGACGCCGATGACTACGACGTTATCCATGCCCACGCCCCGCAGTCGGGCGTCCTGTTGCTGCTCGCGGTGCTCGCTCGGCGCCGATCGCGCCGGCTCCGCCGTTCGCTGGTCTATACCGTCCAGGATTCGTTCTACGATTACCGACTTCGGGACAAGGCGTTGATGGTCCTCCCCCTCGTGACCTTCCATCGCGTGATCTTCTGCAGTGGGTCGGCATATGACAGCCTGCCATGGGCGCTGAAACGGCTCGTCCGCGATCGATGGCGTGTCGTCCAGAACGGAGCTGACATCGACAGGGTCGACCGCGCCATCGCGGCCGCCCCGGTCGACGAGCAGGACGGGCCCTTCACCGTCCTCTCCGTGGGTCGCCTCGATGTGGTGAAGGACCCGTTCGCCATGCTCGACGCGTTCGCCCGGAGGACCGCGTCACGGTGCGAGGCCTCATCCCCCGAGAAGAGGTGTTCGTCGCGTGTGCGGAGGCCGACGTCTTCGTCTCCACCTCGAACGGCGAGGGTCTGCCGGTGGCCGTCCTGGAAGCGATGGCTGCTGGATGCCCGGTCATCCTGTCCGACATCCCGCCCCACCGAGAGCTCGCCGACGACGCCGGGTTCGTCCCATTCGTCCGGCCGGGCGACGCCGAAGGGTTCGCGAGGGAGATCAGGCGCTACCGAGCGATGTCGTCCGACGAGCGACGCGAGATCGGTCGCCGGTGCCGAGCGCACGTGAGCGCGCGCTTCACGTTACCCATCATGCGTGCCGCCACCGATGCCGTGTACCTAGAGACGGCACGACCGGCGGCGACCCACCGATGATCGTCGAGTTCATCGGATGCAGCGGGGCGGGGAAGACGAGCCTCGCGATGGAGGTCCGTCGCCGGTGCCACGCCTCTCGTCGCGCGATCCTGTCCGTCGATCTGGTGCGCGACCATGCGGGCCTGAGGTGGATGACCGATCCCAGCATGATCAATCTCGCCGCGGACGTGATCTCGTTCCCGTCGTTCGTCCGAGCGTATGGTCGCAACGGGGAGTTCGTCCGCTTCGCGTTCGACCGACTCCGGCGACACGCGCCTTCCACGTTCGCGAAGTACAACTATCGCCTGAACATCGTCCGGAAGGTCGGCGTGGACGCATTGGCTCGCCGCGCGTCCGACCGCAGGACCGTCCTCGTCGACGAAGGGGTCCTCCTCTCGGCGTACCAACTCTTCGTGTACAGCGATGCTCCGTATGGAGACGCCGATCTGGACCGCTTCGCTCGTCTGGTTCCCATGCCGGACCGGATCGTGTACGTGAAGGCTCCGCTCGATCTCCTGGTGGACCGTGCGATCCGACGTCCGGATCCGCGCCGTGAGCTCGCCGGACGGAGCCGCGACCAGGTCGCAGACCGGCTCGCGCGTGCCGTGGACCTGTTCGAAGGCCTGGCCGTCAGGGATGCGGTCCGCGAGCGACTCCTGATCGCCGAGATCACCGACGACTCCCGCGAGGGGTTCGAAGAGGCGGTGCAACAGGTCCTCGTCGGCTTGGGCGGAGGGGCCGCCGAGACGCCACCGAAGCAGGTCCGATCGATCGCGTTCGTGGGGTCCGAGGCGAGCGGCAAGTCCACGATCCTGAACGAGGTCGAGGCGTGGCTGGGTCGAGACCACCAGGTCCGGCGGATCCATGCGGGGAAGCCGCCGAGCACCTGGCTCACCTTCCTCCCCCATGTCCTGCTGCCCGCGTTCCGGACCCTGTTCCCGGAGCAGCGACTGTTACGGGTCGAAGCCAAGATGGAGGAGGATCCTCCGACGCGAGGGAGCTACCCCCTCCTGTACGCGTTCCGCTCCGTCATGCTGGCGTACGAGCGGCGCGCGCTCATCCTCGGGGCTCTCCAGCGGTCGCCAGGCGGAACGATCGTGTTGAGTGACCGGTACCCCTCGGGAACGGGCGGCGCTCCGGACGGACCGCAGCTCGGGCATCTCCCCCTGCCCTCCGGTCGACCGTCGGCTCGCCGTCTCCTGGCTGCGCTCGAGGGTCGGCTGTACCGGGACATCCCCGCTCCCGACATCGTGTTCCATCTCTCCGCCCCGCTCGAGGTCACGCTCGCCCGGAAC
>VAYF01000167.1 GCA_005883885.1 Actinomycetota bacterium
TGACCAGCCCAAGGTCCTTGTAGACGAGGATGTTCGTCCCGTCGGAAACCGCGATCCCGGCGGATTCCTGCCCCCGGTGCTGCTGGGCGAAAAGACCGAAGTACGTGAGCCGGGCAACCTCGTCGCCGGGTGCCCATACGCCGAAGAGCCCGCATTCCTCTTTCGGTGACTCGGCGCCCATCGAGGACCTCAGTGTACCGAGACGGTCCCTGCGCGACGGGAGCTCGTACGGGTCCTCACGGGATCAGCGTGATCGGGAGGTCGCGGGAGACGGTCGCGAGCCCGTCAAGGTCGAACGTGAGCACCGTACCTCCGTTCCGCTCCGCGCAAGCGACGACGGCCGCGTCGGTGAATCCCAACGGGAGCTCCGCGTAGCGGCTCATCAACGCCCTGATCCGGGGCAGGTCCAGATCACCGCAGTCGAGCAGGGTCTCGCCGGTCTCGATGCCTTCCAGGAAAGCGAGGGTGGCGGCCGGCGCGAGCCGGCGGCCGAGCACCCGGTCGACCTCCGCGAGGATGCCGACCGGAACGACGGTCGGCATCCTCGCGGCCTCGAGCGCACGGACGGCCTCCCGGTGGCGTCGGTCGGACCGGACGAAGAGCGCAACGACCCCGGACGGGTCGAGCGTGATCACCGCCGATGCCGGATCGTGCCCGCGTCCGCGGAGGACCCGTCCGTCCAGACGCCGACCCAGGAGGGCAGCCGGAACCCGTCGCAGCGGCCGAGGTACCGGTCGATCGCCTCGCGGATCAGTTGGTCGCGGGGGCGGTCGCTGGAGGCGGCGAGCGAGCGCAGCCGGCGGCGCTGCTCCGCGTCCAGGTAGATCGTGGTCCGTTCGACCCGCGGGATCACCGACATCGCTGCGGACGCCACGTGGGGCTGCCACCCGTCCATCGCTCCCAGGAGACCACGGCGCGCCCGACGGCGCCGTGACGACGGTCACGCGGCAGGGAGGGATCCTTCCAGACGGAGCAACAGTTCCTTCCGCGGGAGACCGCCTCCGTATCCGGTGAGGTTCCCGCCGGCGCCGATCACCCGGTGGCAGGGGACGACGATCGGGATCGGATTGGCGCCGAGCGCGGCGCCCACCGCTCGCGCCGCCTTCGGGCGGCCGATGCGTCCCGCGATCTCCCCGTACGTGGCGAGGCGACCGAACGGGACCCGGGCCGTCGCGCCGAGCACGTCCTTCGCGAAGGGGCTCATCAGCCGCCGGTCCAGGCGGAGCTCGAACCGGCGGCGCGCGCCACGGAAGTATTCGTCGAGCTCGCGGCGCACGTCATCCGTGGCGCGCGCCGCCATCAACACGCGGGGCGACAGCTCGCGTGCGAGCCGGTCGAGCACCCGGTCGCGGTCATCGCCCTCGAAGACGATCGCCGCGAGTCCCCGCGGGGTCACCGCCACGAGCAGCTCGCCGACGGGTGATCCCATCGTTCCCACGGCGACGTCGACGAGCCCGGTAGCCGGCGCAGCCGCGCGGAACCGTTGGGCCGCCTGCCGCGAGCGGCGGTCTGCCTCCTGCGTCGAGATCGTCAGTCGTTCGTCCATGTGGCTCGCTCCTTGAGCTCCTGCTCTTTCAGCGTGCGCAACCCCTGGTAAGTGCTGGCGCGGACCGCCTCCTCGGTGCAGCCCATCAGCGAGGCGGCGTCCGCGACGCTGAAGCCGAGGATGTGGCGGTACGCGACCGCGTCGCGCTGACGCGACGGGAGGTCGCGCACCGCGACCAGCGCGGGGCCGAAGCCGTCGGCTGTCGGATCGAGCTCCGTCGGACGCTCCGGCGGCGCGGCGACCGGGATCGGTCGCCGCGCCGCCCCCCGGTGATGATCGATCGCCTTGCGCGAGGCGATCCGGAGGATCCACCGATCCAGCCGGTCGGCTTCGGTGCACCGGGGGTAGGCGCGGAGCGCCGCCAGGAACGTCTCCTGGAACACGTCGTCCGCGTCGATCGACCCCACCGCCACCGTCAGGTACCGGAACACCGTGGTCCGGTTCTCTTCGAGGAACCGCTCGAACGGTGGGAGCCGTCGTCGGCTCACACGTTCCACCACCTGCGGACGGGGAGATCGCGCCACACGTGGGGACGCCGCCTCCGCGAGATGCTCCGCAGGTACTCGGGCTCCGGTTCGGTCACGCGCCAGATCCTCCACCGATCGTCGTGATGCATCTCCGATCCCTCCTTCCACCGTCTGGAAGAACAACGCCGGAGGGGCCTGCTACGTGAAACGCTACGTCTCCCCGAGGAGCCGAGGGATCGCGGTCTCCCATGCATCGCGGAGCTCGTCCACGGGAACGTCGACGAGCCCCTCGACGAGCGCGCGCGGTCCGCCCGTCTCGCCGAGGCGAGCGACGGGGACGCCGTGCTCGGCCGCGAGCCGAACGAGCGCCTCCTCGTCGCCCGGGTCGACGCTCACGACGGCACGCGACGCCGACTCGCTGAACAGGGCAACATGCGAGGGGAGATCCCCGGCGAGCGCCACCGCGAAGCCGTGGCCACCGCCGATCGCCGCCTCCAGGAGCGCGATCACGAGGCCTCCGTCCCCGCAGTCGTGCGCGCTCGCGAGCACCGCGCCGCCGGCGGCCGCGATCAGGAACCGGTGGAGCCCCCGCTCCCTCGACAGGTCCAGGGCCGGCGGCTTGCCGGCGACGACCCCGAGGACGGCTTCGGCGAACTCCGATCCCCCGAGCTCGGCGAAAGTCTCGCCAACCAGGTAGATCGCCAGCCCCGGCCGCGGGAACGAGCTCGGGACCCGCAACCGGTAGTCCTCGAGGAGCCCGAGCATCCCGATCACGGGCGTCGGCCAGATCGCGCTTCCTCCGCTCTCGTTGTAGAGGCTGACGTTGCCTCCGGTCACCGGGGTCTCGAAGGCGAGACAGGCGTCGCGGATCCCGCGGATCGACTCGGTGAGCTCCCACATGACCTCGGGACGCTCGGGGTTGCCGAAGTTGAGGCAGTTCGTGATCGCGATCGGGGTCGCGCCCGTCACGGCGACGTTGCGGGCCGACTCCGCGACGGCGTGGACCGCCCCGAGGAACGGGTCGAGGCGCCCGAACCGGCTCTTGCTGTCCGTCGAGACCGCGAGGCCCTTCAGGGTGCCGGCGACCCGGACGATGGCGGCATCGGAATCCGGACCGGCGATCGTGTTGCCCTGCACGACCCGGTCGTACTGCTCGAACGCCCACCGCTTGCTGGCGACGTTCGGCGCCGTCAACACGGTCAGCACGGCCTCCGTCAGATCCTTCTCGAACGGAACGAAGGTGGGGTCCTCCCCGCTGACCACCGATCGGGTGGGGGGTTCGGCCGGACGATCGTAGACGGGCCCCTCATCCGCGAGGGAGGACGCAGCCACCTCTGCCACGACGGCGCCGCCGCTCCGGACCGTGAGCGTGCCGCCCGGTGTGAGCTCGCCGATCACCGCCGTCGTGAGCCCCCAGCGACCGCAGACCGATCGGACCTCGTCGAGCTTGGAGGGATGCACGATCGCGAGCATCCGTTCCTGCGACTCCGACGTGAGGATCTCGAAGGGCACCATCCCCGGCTCGCGGAGCGGAACGGCATCCAGATCCAGCGACGCCCCCATCCCGGCCCGGGTGGCGGATTCGCTCACGGCGCACGTGATCCCCGCGCCTCCCAGATCCTGCAGACCCTCGAGCGATCCGCCCGCGACCAGCTCCAGCGAGGCCTCGATCAGGAGCTTCTCGGCGAACGGGTCCCCGATCTGGACGCTGGGACGCGATCCCTCGGCGCCGTCCTCGAGGGTCGCCGAGGCCAGGACGCTGACCCCGCCGATCCCGTCCCGGCCGGTGGTCGCGCCGTAGAGCACCATCAGCGATCCGGCCTGCGCCGTGCGGGACTGCGCCGTGATCAGGTCGGCGGCATCGGCGATCCCGACGCACATCACGTTGACGGTGGGATCCGCGGTGTGCGCGTCGGCGAACCGAATCTCGCCGCCCACCGTCGGGACACCGATGCAGTTGCCGTAGCCGCCGATCCCCGCGATCACACCCGCGAAGAGCCACCGGTTCCGCTCCTCGGCGAGCGGCCCGAACAGGAGCGGATCGAGCAAGGCCACGGGGCGGGCGCCCATCGACACGATGTCGCGGACGATCCCGCCCACGCCCGTCGCCGCACCCTGATACGGCTCGATCGCGCTCGGATGCGAGTGCGACTCGATCTTGAACACGACCGCGATCCCGTCGCCGACGTCGACCGCTCCGGCGTCCTGCCCGGGTCCGACGAGCACGGCCGGTCCGGCGGTCGGGAGGGTCCGGAGATGGATCTTCGAGGACTTGTACGAACAATGCTCCGACCACATCACGGAGTACATCGCGAGCTCGGTCCCGTTCGGCCCCCGGCCGAGGGTCGCCTCGATCTGCGCCAGCTCGCCGTCCGTGAGCCCGAGCTGCCGGTGGAGCGCGAGCTCCTCCGAGCTCACCCGGTCACCCCCGCCATCGCCACGTGCAGCAGCGACGCGAAGAGTGGCTGGCCGCCGGTCGGGCCGACGTCCGGATCGACCGCGTGCTCGGGGTGCGGCATCAGCCCGACGACGTTGCCGGCCGGGTTCCGGATGCCTGCGACGTTGTTCGTCGCCCCGTTCGGGTTGGAGACGTCGTCGACGATCCCCGTGCGCGATGCGTACCGGAAGACGACGAGCCCTTGTGCTTCGACATCGCCGAGCTGCTCCGCCGTCGCGATCCACTGGCCCTCGCCGTGCTTGATCGGGATCTCGATCGTCTCCCCCGGTGTGAGATCACCCGTGAGGCAGCTCTGTGCGGTCTCGACCCGCAGCCACACGTCACGGCACACGAACCTGAGCGAGCGGTTGCGGATCATCGCGCCCGGGAGCAGACCCGCTTCGCAGAGGATCTGGAACCCGTTGCAGATCCCGAGCACCGGGCCGCCTCGCTCGGCGAAGGCCACGACCGGCTCCATCACGGGCGCGAACCGCGCGATCGCGCCGCACCGGAGGTAATCGCCGTAGGAGAACCCACCCGGCAGGATCACCGCGTCGACCGCCCGCAGGTCCCGGTCGGCGTGCCAGAGCGGAACGGCCTCGCCGCCCATCTGTTCGACCGCGCGGAGCGCGTCGCGATCGTCGAGCGACCCGGGGAACGTGACCACCCCCACGCGGGGGGGGACGGCGCCGCTCACTTCGGGGCCACCTCGAGCACCTGGTAATCCTCGATCACCGGGTTCGACAGCAGCCGGACGGCCATGCCGCGGACCTGCTCCAGCGCGCTCGCCTCGTCGTGGGCCTCGACCTCCAGTTCGATGTGCTTGCCCACGCGGACGTGACGGACGTTCGTCCATCCGAGCGAGGGCAACGCCGACTCGACGGCCTTGCCCTGGGGATCCGACAATCCGTCTTTCAGCGTGACCAGCACCTCGAACGTGAAGGTCGTCACGCGGCCCCCACGCCGGCCCGGCGGAGATAGTCGGCGAACGGCTCCCCGGTCAGCCGTTCGTAGGCCTCGGCATAGGTGGCGCTGGTCCGCGCGATCACGTCCGTGGGCAGGCCGGGCGGCGGCGGCTCGTGGTCCCAGCCAGACGCGTCCAGCCAGTCGCGCACGTACTGTTTGTCGAACGACGGCTGCGCCCTCCCGGGCTCGTAGACGTCGGCCGGCCAGAACCGTGACGAGTCGGGCGTCCCGACCTCATCGATCAGCGCGAGCTCGCCGTCGATGAAGCCGAACTCGAACTTCGTGTCGGCCACGATCACCCGCGCGTCGAGCGCCGTCGCGGCGATCCGCTCGTAGATCCCGATCGCCAACTCGTTCAGGCGCTCGTAGAGCCCGACGCCGACCAGGCTCCGCGCCTCCTCCGGCGTGAGCGGCAGGTCGTGTCCGGTCGTCGCCTTGGTCGTCGGGGTGAAGATCGACTCGGGCAGCCGAGCCGACTCGGTGAGCCCGGGCGGCAGGGGGATGCCGCAGACCGCCCCTCCTTCGCGGTACTGCGCCCACCCGCTCCCACTGAGGTATCCGCGGACGACGCATTCCATGGGGATCACGCGCGCGCGCCGAACGAGGGTGGCGCGACCCGCGAGGTCGGGGTCGTCGGAGAACGGCGCGGGGAACTCTGCGAGCGACGCGCCGACCACGTGGTTCGGAACCAGGTCCGACGTGCGCTCGAACCAGAAGAGCGAGAGGCCGGTCAGCACGCGACCCTTGTCCGGGATCGGATCGGGCAGGACGACGTCGAACGCGCTGATCCGGTCGGTGGCGACCAGCAGGAGACGGTCGTCGTCGACGTCGTAGAGATCACGGACCTTCCCCTGCGCCGCGAGCTCAGCCACCGGACACCTCCACGGGGAGCTTCTCCAAACGATCGAAGAGCGGACCGAGGTTCGCGAGGAACCGGGCCGGATCGAACAGCGCGTCCAGGTCCAGATCCGCCGCGCGCGGCTCTGCCTCGATCGCCGCGCGGAACGACGCGTCCTCGTCCCAGGCGGCGGCCGCCGCCCGCTGCACGATCCGGTACGCCTCGTCGCGCGAGAGCCCCGCGTCCACCAGCCCGAGCAAGACGGTCTGGCTGAATGCGATGCCGCCGAGGGAGTCCACCTGTGCACGCATCCGATCGGGGAACACCGCCAGGCCGTCGATCACCGACGTCAGGTCGCGGAGCATGAACGCGAGCAACCCGGTCGCGTCGGGGAAGATCAGTCGCTCGGCGGAGGAGTGGGAGATGTCGCGCTCGTGCCAGAGCGCGACGTCCTCGAGGGCGGTCACGGCCTGGCCGCGGATCACGCGAGCCAGGCCGCTCGCGCGTTCGGAGACGACGGGGTTCCGCTTGTGCGGCATGGCGGAGGAGCCCTTCTGGCCTTCCGCGAACGGCTCCTGGACCTCGCGGACCTCCGTCCGAGCCAGATGCCGGATCTCGGTCGCGATCGCATCGAGCGTGGACGCGCACACGGCGAGGGCGCCGACGTACTCGGCGTGCCGGTCTCGCTGGATCACCTGGGTGGATGCCTCCGCGGGCTTCAGCCCGAGCCGCGCGCAGACCCGCTCTTCGACCCGTGGGTCGACGCTCGCGTAGGACCCGACCACACCGCTGATCGCGCCCACGGCGATGGCCTCACGCGCCCGGCGGAGCCGCTCGCGGTCCCGATCGAGCTGGAACGCGAAGACGGCGAGCTTGTGCCCGAACGAGGTCGGCTCCGCGTGCACGCCGTGCGTGCGGCCGATGCAGATCGTGTCGCGATGCTCGAGGGCGCGGCGTTTCGTCGCGGCCAAGAGCCGCTCGAGCTCGGCCAGCAGGACGTCGCTCGCAGCCCGGAGCTGCAGCGCGAGCCCGGTATCCACCACGTCGGAGGACGTCATCCCGAAGTGGATCCACCGCCCCGGTTCCCCGATCGAGGCGGCCACGACGTCGACGAAGGCGGCGACGTCGTGGCGCGTGACGCGCTCGCGCTCCATCACGGCCTCGACCGTGAACGATGCGCGCTCGCGACACGCGCGGGCGTCGGCTTCGGGGATCGCTCCCAGCTCGGACCATGCCTCGACCGCGAGGAGCTCGATCTCGAGCCAACCCGCCATCCGGCTCTGGTCCGACCACACCCCGGCGATCTCGGGGACCTCGTAGCGCGGGATCACAGCTTGAGACCCTCCGCCAGGTCGTCCTTGAACTTCCACAGGCGGGCCTGCATCTCCTCGTCCTGGACGCCCAGGATCTCGACGGCGAGGATCGCGGCGTTGACCGCGGCGTCGACGCCGACCGTCGCGATCGGCACGCCGGTCGGCATCTGCGCCGTGATCGCGAGCGCCTCGTTCCCCACCATCTGAGGGGCGGTCGCGATCGGGACGCCGATCACCGGCAGCACCGTGCGGGCCGCGACGGCCGCCGCCAGGTGACCCGAGAGCCCGGTCGAGCACACGATGACCTTGAGCCCCCGCTCGAACGCGGTCCGCGCGTACTCGTCGACCAGATCCGGGTTCCGCGACGACGACATGATCCGGACCTCGTGGGGGACGTCGAACTTCTCGAGGATCAGCCCCGCCTGGCGGAGGATCGGGAGCTCGGCCGGCGACGCGGCGAGCACGCCGACGAGCGGCGCGGGCTCCTGCACATCGATCATGCTCGGGCTCCTTCCACGGCGTGCGCGGCGATGTCGCTACGGTGATGCGCTCCCTCGAAGTGGATCACGTCGACGCCCCGGTAAGCGCGTGCGCGAGCCTCGGCGAGATCGGCACCGACGCCGGTGACCGACAGGACCCTGCTGCCCGCGGTGACGAACCCGCCCCCGTCGTCGCGCGCGGTCCCGGAATGGAACACGGTCACCCCCTCGATCGCCGCCGCGTCGTCGAGCCCATGGATCGGGTACCCGGTCCGGTACGCGCCCGGGTACCCGCCGCTCGCGATCACGACGGTCACCGCGGCACCGTCATCGAACCCGGCGTGGCCCGCCTCGTGCGCGAGCCGGCCCGTCGCACAGGCGTGCAGCAGGGTCCCGAACCCGTAGGGCATGCGCGGGAGCAGCACCTGCGTCTCCGGGTCCCCGAAGCGGCAATTGAACTCGAGGACCTTCGGACCGTCGGCCGTCAGCATCAGCCCGGCGTACAGGACCCCGCGGTACGGGCGAAGCTCGTCCACGACCTGGGCCAGGACGTTGTCCAGGACCCAGGTGGCGGTCTCCTGATCGACGAACGGGACCGGCGAGTAGCAGCCCATCCCTCCCGTGTTCGGCCCGGTATCGCCGTCCCCGACGCGCTTGTGGTCC
>VAYF01000168.1 GCA_005883885.1 Actinomycetota bacterium
CGTGACCGGCGCCCGAGGATCAGCCCCGCGGTCACCGCTTCACCTCGAACGCCACCTGGGCGATCACGCGTGGGTCGAAGGGGAGGTGATCCGACGCGACGAACTCCACCCGCAGCACATGGAGCCCGGGCTTGACGGCCGGGAGCGTCGCGGAGGTGGAGAAGTTCATCGATTCGATCTGATCGTCGAGATAGAGATGCAGGTGCCCTCGGTCGGGCCTGATGTTCGTCGTCGTCGCGGCGACGATCGTGGCGTTCTCCAGGCGAACCCGAACCGGGACGACGGACCCGCGGATCACCTCGCCGTTCGTCGGCGTGACGATCTGCACCTTCGCAGGACTGCTCGGCCGGGCGGTCGGTGGTCCGGATGAGCCGCCCGAGGCCGATGAGCACGCCGCACAGAGCACGGCCACCACGAGCCAGCACGCGACCGACCGACGATCAAGCCCTCGTCGTATCGGCCCCCACCTCCGCGGCGCATCCGGCGCAAAGCCCGAGCAGCTCCAGCCGGTGAGAGACGCGAGCGAACCCCGCCCGCTTCGCGATCCGGTCGAGCGCCTTTTCGAGGGTTCGCTCGAGCTCCTCGGGTGCGTCCACATCACGCATCTTGCCGCATCGCGAACAAACGAGGTGATGGTGGTGGCCGATCAGGTCCTCCGCCAGCTCGTAGCGCCCGAACTCCTCATCCGTCACGAGCCGGCGCACAACGCCGGCCTGCTCGAGCGCCGCGAGGTTGCGGTAGATCGAGCTCTGTTTGAGACCGGAGCCACCGGCGAGGATGTCCGGGATCGACACGGGGCTGCCCGCATCGGCGAGGAGCTCGATCAACCGACGACGCTGGGTCGTGTACCGCTGTCCGGCCGAACGGAGCCGCGCCGTCGCCGTGGCGTCGATGTCGAAGCTCATCCGGGTGGCTCCGGCCGGAGCTCGAATAGCGCCTCCGCGTACCGGACACCGAGGCCGCGGGCTGCGTGCTGCGGGCCGACGCCCGTAGCACGCAGCCCGCCCGCCCATCGCGCGATCGACGTCCGGACGGGATCGGCGTTGAGCTCGAGCACCCGGTGCACGGCCTCCGCGTACCCCTGAGCCGTCACGCGCGGGGCCAACGCGCTCCGCGCGTAGTCTCGCGCGTGACGGCTCATCGCTCCCCGGGCCTCCGGATCTTCGGCGAGGCGATCGATCACGGAGGCCAGCTCGACGGGATCCGGCGGACCCGGCGCGATCCGGGCCACCACGCCTTCCGGCACCTCGAGGTAGGTGCCCACGGCGCTCACGATCGTCGGGACGCCCGCATGCAACGCGCGCACGAGCGAACCGCTGGTCTCGCCCCGGTGCGGGTGGCGGAGGTTGATCAAGATGTCGAACGCGCACAGCCACTCGAGGAACTCGTCGTCCCGGACGTCGGCGACGACCGTGACGCGGTCGCCCACACCGCTCCGTCGCAGGGCGCCTTGGACGTCCCAATGCGAGCTCGTTCGCCCGACGAGCACGCCGCGCACGTTCGAGCGGACCCGAGGGAGCGCGGCAAGCAGCGCTTCGATGCCCTTGCTCGCGTTGAGATCTCCCGCGATCCCCACGACCACTTCGTCTCCCCGGGCGACCCGGTGGCGGAGTCTCGCTCGTCGCTCTCGCGCCGCATCGATCTCGTCGTCGCGTTCCACCAACGGATGGGGCGTCACGACGATGGGGGTCCTGCATCCGACTCGGAGCAGGTAGTCGCGCGCGAACCGCGAATGCACGATCACGGTCCTGGATCGCCGGACCGCCTGCGCGCACCACGGGACCCCGAGCGGATCCTCGAGGTCGGCGTTGGGCGTGGCGGCCGCCATCGCCTCCGCACGGGCGGGCTGCGTCAGCGGGTCGTTCGCGAGCCCGAGTCCGTACATCAACCCGTCGAGCGCCAGGTCGTGGAGCACGACGACCCCCGGGTTCCACACCGAGAGCCGGTAGATCGCTCCGTGGAACTCGACGTTGTTCCCCAGCTGGAAGACGCCGACATCCGACGCCCGAACCCGCTCCTCCGCGCCGGGTCCCAGCGGCCACATCGGGTCGAGGCGGTGTTCGGCGGTGAACCCGATCTCGTCGAGCCCGCCCAGCACGGCCGTGGCGTACGCGGCGATCCCCGTCTGCGCGGGGGGCAGGGGGGAGCAGAACGCGACGTTCGCCATGGCACTCACCCGACCAAGCGCCGAACGACCTCTGGCCACGGCGGGACGTGGCCGGTGACGAACGTTCGACCTGCCGAGCCCATCCGCCGCGCCCGCTGCCGGTCGTTGAAGAGCCGGTCGAAGGCCGCGGCGATCGCTTCGGGTTCTGGGTCTACGATCGAACCGTTCTCCTCATCGTGGACGAACTCGAGCGGACCGCCGGAGTCCGAAGTGACGACCACCGGCCGGGCGGCGGCCATCCCCTCGATCGTCACGTACCCGTAATCCTCGTCGAGGGGACCGAAGTACACGGCGAGCGAGCCGAGGTACAGCCGGAGGAGCTCGTCGTCGGGGACGCGTTCACGCATCTCGACGCGTTCACCGAGGCCGGCTTCGGCGACTCGTTTCGCGATCGCATCCCGTTCGGCTCCCGAACCGACCAGGATCAAACGCACATCCGTTCCCACCTGCCGCATGGCGTCGATCGCGAGGCCTTGCCGTTTGAGCCGGTCGAACCTGCTCGGGAACACGATCGCGTCCCCGAGGGGTCGTGGATCTTCCGCCAGGAGACGATCGGTGAGCGGTGAGCGGTGATAGAGGACCTCGGCGTCCAGACCGATCGAGCGGTCGAGCCGGCCGCGCACGTTCTCGGAGTTGGTGAAGAGACGGGAGGCCTCGCCCAACGCCAGACGATCCGCACTGTGGATCAGGCTCCGGACGACCGCACCGTCCGGATACCCGACGATGTCGCCGAGCTCCGGGTCGTCCCACAGCTCGTACGCGGTCCGATGCTGGTGGATGAGCCACACCACCTTGTTGGGATGACGAACGAGGTACGCGGGGAACTTCAGCGCGACGACGAGGTCGATCGGTTCGCCGTTCGACTCCGAGAGATCCACGCTTCTCCACCCACCCATCTGATGCACCAGCTCGGATGGCGGATACCACTTGAACGGCATCGAGACCGTCTCCGCGTCGTGACCGGCTTCGCGCAGCGCGGCGATCAAGCCACGCACGTGCCCTTCCGCGCCTCCGGCCATGAACGGAGCTTGTGGGTGGCACACGGCGATCCGCATCAGGCGCGTTTCTCCAGGTCGAAGCGGAGATCTTCGAACTCCCTGAACACCCGCCGGACCTTCCACCAGCGATCGGACTCCAAGAAGTAGTAGCGGCCGAAGAGCTCGTAGAGGTCGTGGTCGGGATCCCAATAGGAGAAGGACTCCTCGTGGAAGACGCGTTGATGCGTCGGGTCTCGGTAGGACACCGGGTTCGTCCAGGCCGGGAGCCGCATGACGAGGAGTCCGGCCGGCACGAGGATGCGCCAGCATTCGTCGAGCCACGTCTGCACATCGACGTCCTTCAGGTGCTCGAACACATCGATCGCGATGACGGCGTCGACCGAGGCGTCGCCCCACGGCCAGGGGAACGACGTGAGATCGTGGGCGACATCGATCCGATCCGAGTGGATGATCCGATCGTGGTGGATGGTCGCCCGGGGGTGGGGGTTGGCGCCCGCGCCGAGCTCCAGGACGATCTCCCCGAGCGGCGGAAGCTCCTGCTGCGTCATCAACGAGGGCGGCGAGACGCGGGCCTCGAGCGTCGATCCGAACTCCTGCAGAACCGACCGCACCTCTTGCAGCTGCATGCTCAGCGCAACGTTGTCCTGGCGTGCGAGGGCGAGCTCCCGCGACGTCTCGATGCCGAGCAGCGCGAGATCGGCGTCGATCCGGTCGTAGCGCCTGGTCAACGGCCGGAGCGCCCGGAACATCGTGCGCTTGATCCACCGCTTCAGCGACCCCCCTCCCCGGAAGAAGGGTTCGTCCTGGGGGAGGTGGACGGAGCTGTCGCGACGCAGGGTCGCCTCGAGCTCGCTCCACCGGCGCACGAGATCGGCGGGGTCACCGGCGAGCTGGGCGGTCCCGCGGTCGGGGATCGGCGACGCCGCCCAATAGAGCTCGCGGGCGAGTGCTTCGGTCGCAGCCGATGTCGTCCGCGCGCCGTGCGGCGCGCTCGGATCCTCCACAGCATCCTCCCGGCGAGGCTCGAGGTTCATCAGGCTAACCGAACGGCTCGGCGGGGAACCTCTGCGGGCGCGCCGCGGAGGGTCGCCTCATCGCGCGAGACGGAACGAACGGCCACGGCGCTCGACGATCCCGTCGCGAACGAGGCCGGCAGCAGCACCCTCGACCCGGTCCACGTCGATCCCGGTTGCCGCGACGAGCCCCGCGATCCCGGCCGACGGCCGATCGCGGAGTACGGCCACGATCCGGCCGCGGGCCTGGCGGTTGGATCCTTCGAACGCGGGCTGTTTCCGAGCGGTGGTCGTCGTACCGGGGCGACCGGCGTCGCGGAACCGGCACCAACGCTCGAGCGGGCACACCTCGCACCGCGGCACCGGCCGGCACACCTCGCGACCGAGATCCATCATCGCCTGGTTCCACGTCCCGGGGCTGCGCGGATCGAGGAGGAGCCGTGCAGCCGTCGCGATCTGCCGGCCGTTCCCGTCCTCCGGCTCGCGCCCGAGCACCACCCGCGACGTCACCCGGCGAACGTTGACGTCCATCGCGACGAACGGCCGGCCGAACGCGATCGCGGCGACCGCCGACGCGGTATACGGACCCACCCCCGGGAGCTGCCGGAGCGCGCGCGGATCGGGCGGCACCGTTCCACCGTGCATGCGGACGATGGTCCGAGCGGTCTCGTGCAGCGCCACCGCCCGCCGGTGGTACCCGAGTCCGGCCCAGGCCCGCACTACGTCCGCGCGCGACGCCGCGGCGAGGCTCGACACGTCGGGGAACCGCCGGAGGAACCCCTCGAAAGCGGATGCGACCCGCGCGACCTGCGTCTGCTGCAGCATCACCTCGCTGACGAGCACGGCGTACGGACCGGTCCCCTGCCGCCGCCACGGGTACCCCTCGCGGCGCGGCCGGTACCAGGCGCGCAGCGCCCGGCGAAGCGGACTAATCTCAAGAGCGGTCATGCCGGCCCTTCGCGAGCTCATGAGCATCGATCTCATCTCGGTCCCGCCGACGGCGACCGTCGCGGAAGCCGCCCAGGTGATGAGCCTCCAGCACATCGGGGCGGCCCTGGTCGTCGAGGGAGAGGACCTGGTCGGCATCTTCACCGAACGGGACATCGTGCGTGCGCTGGCGGCGGAGCACGATGCGGCCACGCATGACGTTCGGGAGTGGATGACCAAGGATCCGGTCACCCTGGATGCGGACGTGTCCGCTCAGGAAACGCTCGCCCTGATGCTCGCCAAGGGGTTCCGTCACGTGCCCGTGACCCAGGCGGGACAGCTCGTCGGCATCGTGTCGATGCGCGATCTCACCATCAGATAACGCCCGGCCGGTGACGCCGACCTTCCTAGAAGCCAGCCCGAGACTCGGAGTTGATCATGGCCGTGACGACCTCTTGGAGCGCCGCGTGGACGGCGCGGAAGATGTCGGCCACCTGCGTCGGCGTCGCGGTCGCCGCCGAGCCTTTGGCTGCCATCGCCGTGATGTCGCATGCCTTGTCGAACACGTGCCAGTCGCTGTCGCGGGACATCGGGTGTTCCTCCTCGTTGTTCGCTGGTCGATCGATCCTCACCACCCAGGCTAGCCGAAGACGCTGCATCCTGATGTCGGAACCGCGTCCGGCCGTTCGTCGATTAGGGTGAACGGGCGGCACGGGGCCGCCCTCGGAACGGGAGGGTGCGCATGAAGTACGCGTTGTTGATCTACGCGGACGAGAAGGCGTGGGAGTCGGTCCCGCACGACCAACGACACGCGATCTACGAGGAGTACGACAAGTTCGCGAACGAGCTCGTCGAGCGGGGCGTGATGCGCGGCGGCGATCAGCTGGCCGACAGCCCTGCGGCGACCACCGTCCGCGTTCGCGACGGCCAGCAGCTCGTCACCGACGGCCCGTTCGCTGAGACGAAGGAGCAGCTCGGCGGCTACTTCCTGGTGGAGGTGGACGACCTCGACACCGCGATCGAGCTCGCGAGCAAGATCCCGGGGGCGCGGCACGGCTCCGTGGAGGTGCGCCCCATCATCGAGGGATGACCGACGCGTTCGGAGCCCTCGAGCGATCGTTCCGGCAGGGCTCCGGGCGGGCGGTGGCTGCCCTGATCCGCGTCACGGGCGACTTCGACCTGGCGGAGGAGGCGGTCCAGGACGCGTTCGAGGTCGCGCTCCGTACGTGGCCAAGCCGTGGGGTGCCGGACAACCCTGAGGCCTGGATCGTCACCACGGCTCGCAACCGCGCCATCGACAAGCTCCGTCGCGACCGCGTCGGCCGGGCGAAGACCGAAGCAGCCGCGCAGATCGCCGAGCTCGAGACGATCGGAGTGGACGTGCACGAGATCCCGGACGATCGTCTACGGCTCCTGTTCACCTGTTGCCACCCCGCGCTCGCGATGGACGCTCGGGTCGCGCTGACGCTGCGGACCGTAGCCGGATTGTCGACCCGCGAGATCGCGAGGGCGTTCCTCGTTCCGGAGCCCACCTTGGGGCAGCGCCTCACCCGGGCGAAGCGCAAGATCCATGATGCTGCGATCCCCTACCGTGTGCCGCCGCGCGAGCTCTTGCCGGAGCGTCTCGGCGGCGTGCTCGCGGTGCTGTACCTGGTGTTCAACGAGGGCTACGCGGCGACCGAAGGCGAACTGCTCAGAGCCGAGATGGGCGACGAGGCGATCAGGCTGGCGCGCCTCGTCGACCGGCTGCTCCCCGGCGACGAGGACGTCCGCGCCCTGCTCGCGCTCATGTTGCTCCAGCACGCGCGTCACGCGGCCAGGACCGACGAGGCGGGCGACCTCGTGCTGCTCGAGGACCAGGACCGCTCCCGTTGGGATCACGCCATGATCGACGAGGGGCTGTCCGTGCTGGCCGAGCATGCAGGGCGCCCGGGCGCGTACCGCCTGCAGGCGGAGATCGCCGCGTGCCACGCGCGGGCGCCGCGCCCCGAAGACACGGACTGGCCCGAGATCGCCACCCTCTATGGTCGATTGGCCGCCCTGCAGTCGTCCCCGGTCGTGGAGCTCAACCGCGCGGCCGCCGTCGCGATGGCCGACGGTCCCGAGAGCGGGCTCCGGATGCTCGAGCCCCTCCAGCCGGACCTGGATCGTTATCACCTGTTCCATTCGGCGAAGGCCGACCTTCTCCGCCGTGCCGGTCGGACCGACGACGCGGTCGAGGCGTACCGGCGAGCGCTCGCGCTGACGACGAACGACGCTGAACGCAGGTTCCTGGAACGGCGGCTGACTGCGCTGCAGCGAGCCTGAGCTTCCCTGTCGCTCCGGGCCCACGTCCGATGCGTGGCGTAGCATCCGGAGCGCGATGCTCTTCCCCACGACGGATTTCGCGATCTTCTTCTGTCTGGTCTTCCTCGGCCACTGGTGGCTGAACCACAACCCCCGGGTGTGGAAGCCATTCATGATCACGGCGAGCTACGTCTTCTACGGCTGGTGGAACTGGCGGTACGTCTTCCTCCTTGCGGCCGTGTCCCTGATCGCTCAGGTCTCGGCGATCGCCGTCGATCGCCAACACCGGCCGGATCGCCGAACCGTGGCCCTGGCGCTCGGCGTCGCCGCGACGATCGCTCCTCTCCTCTACTTCAAGTACTACGGCTTCTTCACCGTCAACGTCACGAACGCCGCCACCACGTTCGGGCTGCACGTCGCCCCGCCCCTGATCCAGGTCGTGCTGCCGGTGGGGGTCTCGTTCTACACGTTCATGGCGATCGCCTACGTCGTGGACATCTACCGCGGCGACTTCGAGATCGCGAGCTGGGTCGACCTGTTCCTGTACCTCTCCTTCTTCCCCCATCTCGTCGCCGGACCGATCGTGCGACCGAACGAGCTCATCCCACAGCTCGTCGTGCGACGCGACCCGCGACACATCGATGTCGCGGGGGCGATGTGGCTGATCCTCGGTGGGTTGTTCAAGAAGGTGGTGATCGCCAACTACCTCGCGGGAGCGATCGTCGACCCCGTCTTCGGCGATCCCGCTCGGCACAGCTCGCCGGAGGCGATCATCGGGATCGTCGCCTATGCCGTCCAGATCTACTGCGATTTCAGCGGGTACACCGACATCGCGATCGGGGTCGCGAAGCTCCTCGGGTTCCGGTTCCCGCAGAACTTCGATCGCCCTTACAGCGCGCGCTCCATCCAGGAGTTCTGGCGGCGCTGGCACATGACGCTGTC
>VAYF01000323.1 GCA_005883885.1 Actinomycetota bacterium
GCCGATTGGTGACGAACGGTACGCGGCGACCGAGACGGTCGTCGTGCGATCGCCGTACGACGGCGTCGAGCTCGCCCGCGTTCCCGCGTGCACGCCGGCCGACGTCGACCGCGCCGTCAAGGCGGCGGCCGCGGTGCGCGCAGGCGGGGCACTGCCGCCATGGCGGCGCGCCGAGATCCTCGACAGCGCGGCCCGCCTGCTGAAGGAGCGGCGCGAGGACTTCGCCCGCACCATCGCGGCCGAGGCGGCCAAGCCGATCAAGACGGCGCGCACCGAGGCCACGCGTGCCGTGAGCACGTTCGCGTTCGCCGCCACCGAAGCCCGCAAGCTCGCCGGCGAGATGGTGCCGATCGACGCCAGCGACGTCGGCGAGGGCAAGCTCGCGTTCACGCTGCGACTGCCGATCGGCGTGGTGGCCGCCATCAGCCCGTTCAACTTCCCCCTCAACCTGGTGGCCCACAAGGTGGCGCCGGCAATCGCGGCCGGCTGCCCGGTCGTCCTGAAGCCCGCCTCGCAGACCCCGCTGTCGGCGATCGCGCTCGCCGAGCTGCTGCTTGACGAGTGCGGCCTGCCTCCCGGCCATCTCAACGTCGTCACGGGTGGCGGGGGCACGATCGGCAACGCCCTCGTCGACCACCACGACATCGCCATGATCACGTTCACCGGCTCGCCCGACGTCGGATGGGGTATCCGCGAGCGCGCGCCGCGCAAGAAGGTGAGCCTCGAGCTCGGCAACAACGCGCCGGTGATCCTCGAGCCCGACGCCGACCTCGAACGAGCGGCGAAGCTCATCTCGGTGGCCGGCTTCAGCCACGCGGGCCAGTCGTGCATCTCGACCCAGCGCATCTACGTCCACCGCGACGCGGCCGGCCGCTTCGCCGAGGCGTTCGCGCCACTCGTAGCCGCACTGAAGGTGGGCGACCCGATGGACGAGGACACCGACGTGTCCGCCCTCATCACCACCGCCGACCGCGATCGCGTGAAGGGCTGGGTCGACGAGGCCGTCGCTGGCGGAGCCGAGATCGTCGTCGGCGGCGACGTGCGCGACGGCATGCTGATGCCCACTGTCCTGGCCAACGTGACGCCCGACATGAAGGTGTGCCGGCGGGAGGTGTTCGGGCCCGTCGTCGCCATGCAGACCTACGCGACGCTCGACGAGGCGATCACCCTGTCCAACGACACGTCCTACGGGCTGCAGGCGGCGATCTTCACCCGTGATCTGGCCGTGCGCGACAGCGGCAACACGCGCGAGGGGCCGGCCTACGCGGTGCGGGAGATGACCGAGACCCGCCTGGTGGTGGTCCAACCCTGACGGGCACCACGAAGATGCCCCGGCACCTGTCACCGATGAAGGCGCGCACGGGGACCCTGCCCACCGACGACGAACGCTGGGGCTTCGAGGTGAAGTGGGACGGCGTGCGGGCGATCGCCTACGTCGACGACGGCGGGGCGACGTTCGAGAGCCGCAACCTGCTCGACCTCACATCCCGCTACCCCGAGCTCGCCGGCCTCGCCGGTGCGCTGGCCGGGGAGCGCGCCGTCCTCGACGGCGAGATCGTGGCCTTCGACGACAAGGGCCGCCCGAGCTTCCAGCAGCTCCAGTCGCGGCTGAACGTCGGGTCGCCGGTCGCCATCCGCGAGCTCGCGCAGCGGGTGCCGGTCTGCTACGTCGTCTTCGACGTCGTGTGGCTCGACGGAGACGACCTCACCAAGCTCATGTACGAGGAACGGCGCCGCCGGCTCGAGGAGCTCGCCCTGAACGGGCCGGCGTGGCAGACGCCCGCCTACCACCCCGGCGACGGTGAGGCGCTACTCGAGGCGACGCGCGAGCGGGGCCTCGAAGGTGGAATGGCAAAGCGCCTCGACAGCACCTACACGCCCGGCCGGCGCTCCCCTGCGTGGGTGAAGGTGAAGAACGTCCGCGGCCAGGAGCTGGTCGTCGGGGGGTGGTGCCCGGGCGAGGGCCGGCGCGAGAACCGCATCGGCTCGCTCATGCTCGGCCACTACGACGGCGACCGGCTCCGGTACGCCGGCAACGTGGGCACCGGGTTCACCGAGAAGGAGCTCGACCGGCTCGCAACCGTGCTGGAGCCCCTGCGCCGCTCGACGAGCCCCTTCGACCCTCCGCCCGGCATCCGCAAGCGCTGCGTGTTCGTGGAGCCCGAGGTGGTGGTCGAGGTCGCGTTCAACGAGTGGACCCGCGACGGCACCCTGCGCCAGCCTTCGTACAAGGGCCAGCGGATCGACAAGAATCCTCTGGAAGTAGTTAGGGAGGAGCACTGATGCCCAGGCCAATCTGGAGCGGCTCGATCAGCTTCGGGCTCGTGAACGTCCCGGTGAAGCTGCTCACGGCGGTATCGCCGAAGGACGTGCGCTTCCACCAGATCGACTCGCGCAGCAAGGCGCGCGTCAAGCAGAAGCGGGTGTCGTCGACCACGGGCGAGGAGGTGCCCTACGAGGAGATCGTGAAGGGCTACGAGATCGCGCCCGACCGCTACGTCGTCATCGAGCCCGAGGAGCTCGAGGCGCTCGACCCGAAGTCGACCAAGACGATCGACATCGAGGACTTCGTCGACCTCGACACCATCGACCCCGTCTACTTCGAACGGCCCTACTACCTGGTGCCCGAGAAGGGCGGCGTCAAGGCCTACGCGCTGCTGCGCGACGCGATGCGCGAGACGAACAAGGTCGGCATCGCCCGCATGGTGCTGCGCACCAAGCAGTACCTGGCCGCCATCCGGCCGGTCGGCAACGCGCTCGTGATCGAGACGATGCTCTTCGACGACGAGGTCGTACACGAGGACGAGATCGACGGCCTGCCCGGAGACGAGGTCGAGGTGAGCGACAAGGAGATGAAGATCGCCCGCTCGCTGATCGACTCCCTCTCCACCGACTTCGAGCCGGCCAAGTACCGCGACGAGTACCGCGACCGGGTGCTCGAGATGATCGAGGCCAAGGCCGAGGGCCAGGAGGTCGTCGTGGCCGAGGCGCCGGCCGAGGAGCCGGCCAAGGTCGTCGACCTGATGGCCGCGCTCGAGGCCAGCCTCGGCGAGGTGAAGAAGGCCCGGGCCAAGAAGGGCGCCTGAGTCCTTGGCACCGACGGTCACGGTCGAAGGGCGCGAGCTCAAGCTCTCCAACCTCGACAAGGTGCTCTACCCCGCGGTCGGGTTCACCAAGGGCGAGGTCATCGACTACTACAGCCGCATCGCGCCGGTGCTCCTCCCCCACGTGCGCGACCGGCCCCTGACGTTGCTGCGTTATCCCGAGGGCGTCGAGGCCGACCACTTCTACGAGAAGCAGTGCCCGTCGCACCGGCCGGCGTGGGTGCGCACGGTCGAGGTGCCGAGCGAGCGGTCGGCCTCGAAGAAGATCAACTACTGCCTCGCCGACGACCTCCCGACGCTGGTGTGGTTGGCCAACCTCGCCTCGCTCGAGGTCCACCCGCTCCTGGCGCACGCGGGCGACGTCACCCGGCCCGCGAGCGTCGTCTTCGACCTCGACCCCGGGCCGCCGGCCGACGTCGTCGCGTGCGCGCGTGTGGCGCTCGTGTTGCGAGAGGTGCTCGACGACCTCGGCCTCGCCTCGTGCCCGAAGACCTCCGGCAAGAAGGGCATGCAGATGCACG
>VAYF01000320.1 GCA_005883885.1 Actinomycetota bacterium
CCCGGGATCCCCAGCAGCGCTCCGGTCACGATGAGGCCCGCGAGTGCGCGACGGTGTCGAGAAGGGCTGCCACCCGCCCCTCCAATGGAGGCTGAGCCGGGGCTCATCACCCGACGGGCGGCAGCCACATGCTCGACTTCGCGCGAAAGGTGCTCACCACGGGGGGGTGAGCTGGCCGCCTGCAGGATCCGCGCGACCTCTCCGTAGCCCGGAGGCGCATCGTCGGGGTCGATGTGCCCTGCGAGCAAACGATCCATGGTGTCGTTGTCGATCTTCGCGATCCGCATGTCGTAATGAAGATCGTCCCAGTCGCTCATGGCGTTACACCCTCGCCCTGCAGAACCTGGGCGAGGCGGCGGAGCGCCCTGTGCTGCAACACCCGGATCGTCCCCCGTCGTTTCCCCATGATCGCGGCGACCTCATCCACACCGAGCTCTCCGATCACGCGCAGGATGACCACCTCGGCCTGGTCGGGCGACAACGATGAGGTGATGAGCCGGATCGCCCACCCGGTCCCGAGGGAGGTCAGCGCTTCCTCTTCGACGTCCCCCGTCCCCCCGGCGGCGACCAGCTGGCCGGGGTCGACCGGATCGGTTCGGCGGCGCGCGCGGCTGCGCCGGAGATCCAGGAGACGTCGCCGAGCGATCGTGAACGCCCAGGCGCGGAACGCCTGCTCATCGCCTTCGAACCGATGGAGGCCGCGAGCGACGTCCAGCCATGCATCGGCGGCCACGTCCTCCGCATCGGCCGGCGCCACCGCGCCCACGTAGCAGACGAACCGAGGGTAGGTGACACGGAAGAGCCGGCCGAGAGCCCATCCCTCGCCCTCACGCGCCGCGATGAGCACGTCCTGGAAATCGCTCATGGGGGGTCGGGGCTGAGGCTATCGCGAAACGCGTGAAAGGTGGATCCGAGCGGTGCCGTTCCGTTCGCGACTCAGAAGAAGATGGGACACCAGGGATCGGGACCGGAGAGGATCGCGCTCAGCGCCTCCACGGCGGGATCGCCTTCGTCCAGGTATCCGAGTCGCACGGCGTCGACCGGTCGCAGGTAGCCGGAGAACATCGAGGAGAACATGCCGATCGAGAGCGGTCGTCGGTCGTGCGACGACCCGAGCTCGACCTTGGGCTCGCCGCTCGAGAGCTGCACGTGCCAGACGCCGGCGTTCTCGGCGTATCGAGGATCGTCGATCGCGAACGTCGCCTCCGCGTCGATCGGTGGATAACCGCGACCTTCCAGCGCACCGCGCATGTCGAGGATGCGGAGCATCCACCGGTAGCGATCGGCCAGCGTCACGGCCTGGGTGCCGACGAGCAGCGTCATCGGGTCGTTGGGTGGCCCCGACCATCCGAGCCACCGGCCGAGGCCGCGATAGCTCGATGCGTACGCCAGCAACGCGCGGAGCGTCCGGTCGTCTTCGGCGACGAACATCGTGCACTTGAGACCGAACCCGAACGAGAGATGGCCCGAGGTGTCGGGGACGCGCGTGAAGATCGCGAAGCCGGTGATCGTGTCGTCGTCGCGTGCGACGACGACACGATGCCACTCGTCCCACGGGCGTTCGATCAGCCGTGCGCGCCAGAACGGCGCGTCCGGCTCGATCGTGCCGTTGCGACCCGCGAGCCAACGCGCGTAGCAGGCCATGATCGCGTCCTGATCGCGATCGGCGTCGACGAGCTCGAGAGACGGGAGGTCGCGCGTGTCGATCGCCGGCAACGCGTCCAGCGCGATCCGGTAGTCGTCATACGTCCCGGCCAGCTCGTAGCCGAGCCGTCGGTACGGCTCGATGACGGCAGGGTAGAGCGCGGTGAGCGGGGTCCCGCGGCGCCGCGCGTCGTCCATCAGCATGCCGAGGCACGCCGATGCGAGTCCTGCGCGGCGCCACTCGGGCTCGGTCGCGACACCCCACACGCCCGAGCACGCGAGGCCGTTCCCGCCGAACCACTGCGTGAAGGGGGACTCCGCCGCCGCCGCCACGACCCGGTCGTCGACGTAGGCGCACCGCATGTCGTCCAGCGGGAAGGTCGGTGAGCGGGCGAGCGCGATCTCGAGCGGGCAGGCGCAGGGCGTCGCCCCGCATTTCGGGCATCCGTCTTCGTAGCGCGTGGCCGCCGCGCTGAGATCGACCCCCAGGATGTTCGCCAGCGACGTCAACCACGCGAAGACGTCGGAGAACTCGAGCTCGAGGTTCGTCCGCTCGCTCGTGCGGATCGCCCGAGCGAGCTCCCCGAGCTCCTCGGTGAGCCACCGGAACGTCGCGTCGACGCCTCGCTGCTCGTCGCGCTTGAGGTAGATCTCGCGCATCGTGTCTTGGAAATCGCGAAGTTCCATGTGCGTGAGTCTAAAGGGGAGCGAGTAGCGCTCCTTGGGTTGTGAATCAGCTGTCCAGCAACAGCGCAACGAGCAGTTAGCCCCGGGGGCGCCCCGAACGCGGAGAGCGTTGCCCTGTAGCTGTCGGGAAGAACGGCAGGGGATCGAGGACGGGTGGGCTCGCGGTGGAAAAGCCGTCGCGTCGGCTGGGGGTTCCCGAAGGGTTTTCGCAGGTAGGGCCGAAGAGACGGGGTCGAAAGTAGGGGTTCACAGAAGGGTAATTGCCTGGTAACGTCCCCTGCGCTCGGAGTAGGCCGCTCAAGCGACACGGGCGGCCGACCGGGGGACCCCCCGTGTCCCCCGTTGGAGGACAGGAGAGGTTATGGGTTCGCATCGGAAGGGTGACTCACGCACCCGTCGTTTCACCAAGAAGACACTCGCATTCATCGTTCCATTGGCGCTGCTGGTATCGATGATGCTGAGCAACGCACCCATCGCGTTGGCGCAGGATTCGACTGCCTCCCCCACAGCCGATCCGTCGTCGACACGTCGTCCGCTCCTGCTCCGAGCGACACGACCTCTCCCGCCGTCGCGAACTCCGCGTCCCTCATCGTGCAGACCGTCGCAGGGTTGACCGACACCGATATCGCCGATGCGATCGCCGCCGGCGGCGGCACCGAGGTTTCGTCCATCCCCGCCCTTCGCTTGCACGTCGTCAACGTTGACGCCGCGACGGTCGCCGCTTCCCTCGCCGAGTACCGGGCGGATCCTCGCGTGCAGTCCGTCGATCGCGACCGGACCCGTGACGCCGAGGCGACGCCGAACGATCCGTCGTATCCCGACCAGTGGGCGCTCCCGCAGATCGGATGGGACCAGGCGTACGGCTCGACCACGATCTCCGGCATCTCGACCATCGCTGTTCTCGACACGGGTGTGCAGTCGAGCGACGTCCCGTCCGGCCCCGGTTGGTCGGCGTTCGGCACGGATCCGAACATCGACTCGAACGGTCACGGCACGTGGATCGCATCGATCGCCGGCGCGACGACCGACA